>NZ_BCPP01000597.1:0-4479 GCF_016586125.1 Burkholderia sp. E168m23 | reverse complement strand
TAGCATACATTATACGAAGTTATACGACACGCCGATTCGCGCCGCCGTCGCACGCGCGGGCGTGCCCGATGCGCTGTTCGTCGACATGAAGGCCGAAGCCGATCGGTTGTACGTGAGCTACGTGCATGAGGACATCCGGCTGTCGCTCGCAGGATTCGCCGCGATCGCCGTGCTGCTGCTGATCGCGCTGCGCTCGCCGCGCCGCGCCGCGCGCGCCCTTGCGCCGCTCGTCGCCGCCGTGCTGGTCGTGACGGCCGGTTTCGCGCTCGCCGGCGTGCAACTGACGATCCTGCACCTCATCGGGATGCTGCTGATCGTCGCGGTCGGCTCGAACTATGCGTTGTTCTTCTGCCGGCGCGACGACGCGCAGCCCGTCACGCCGCATACGCTCGTGTCGCTGCTGATCGCGAACCTCGCGACGGTCGCCGGCTTCGGGCTGCTCGCGCTGTCGCGCGTGCCGCTGCTCGAAACCTTCGGGCTGACCGTGGGCCCCGGCGCGATGCTCGCGCTCGCGTTCGCGGCGATTCTCGCGCCGCGCGCCGCAGAGACGGCGGCGGCGGCGGCGGCGGCGGCCGGCAATCGTGAACGAGGAGGCCGCGCATGAACGTGCCGCCTTGCGTTCCACCGCACGACGCCGGCGACGCGCGCCGCTGGAAGCCGACGCCGCTGATCGCCGGCGCCGCCGCGCTGCATGCGGGCGCGGCCGCCGCGGTGATCGCGCAACCGGCCACGTGGCCGTGGGCCGTCGGCGGCGTGGTCGCGTCGCATCTCGCGCTGACCGCGGCCGGGTTGTGGCCGCGCAGCACGCTGCTCGGCCCGAACTGGACGCGCCTGCCGGCCGGCGCGGGCCGCCGCATCGCATTGACGATCGACGACGGTCCGGACCCGGACGTGACGCCGCGCGTGCTGGACCTGCTCGACCGTTACGACGCACGCGCGACGTTCTTCTGCATCGGCGATCTCGCGCGCCGCCACCCACTGTGGATCGAGGCGATCGTCGCGCGCGGCCATGCGGTCGAGAACCACAGCCAGCGGCACCGCCATACGTTCTCGCTGTCGGGGCCGGCCGCACTGCGGCGCGAGATCGCGGCCGCGCAGCAGACGCTGACCGACATCGCCGGCACGCGCCCGCTGTTCTTCCGCGCGCCGGCCGGCCTGCGCAATCCGTTTCTCGAACCGGTGCTGTGCGAATTCGGGCTGCAACTCGCGAGCTGGACGCGGCGCGGCTTCGACACGCGTGCGCGCGACGCCGCGACCGTCACGCGCCGCCTGCTGCATGGGCTCGATGCGCGCGACATCCTGCTCGTGCACGACGGTCACGCGGCGCGCGACACGCGCGGCGAACCGGTCGTGCTCGACGTGCTGCCCGCGGTGCTGCGTGCGGCCGCCGACGCGCAGTTGCCCTGGACCACCCTGCGCGCGGCGCTGGCACCCGAACCGCCCGGCCAGCTGGGCGTTCCGGCACCCCCGTTTGATAAAATCTGACCTCGAACGGCGCGCGTGCCAGCCCTGCTGCGGCGCCCGTTCCGGCCACCGGATGCGACCCTCGTGAACCCTCTCCTGCTCTCGCACTTCACCGCCACCAGCTGCATCGGCCGCGGCCTCGACGCGACCCTCGATGCGCTGCGCCACGCCCGCAGCGGCCTCGTGCCGTGCAACTTCGAGCGTGCGGATCTCGACACGTGGATCGGTGCGGTGAACGGCGTCGATGCGCAGCCCGTGCGCGCCGATCTCGCCGACTTCGACTGCCGCAACAACCGCCTCGCGCAACTCGGCCTGACGCAGGACGGCTTCGACGCGCGCGTCGCGGCGGCGGTCGCGCGCTACGGCGCCGCACGCGTCGGCGTGTTCGTCGGCACGAGCACGGCCGGCATCCTCGAAACCGAACGCGCGTACCAGCGCCGCGATCCGGCGAGCGGCGCGCTGCCCGCCGACTTCCGCTACGCGCACACGCACAACCCGTATTCGCCGGCCGCGTTCGTGCGCGCGTATTTCGCGCTGCGCGGGCCGGCGATGGCGATCTCGTCCGCATGCTCGTCGGGCGCGAAGGTGTTCGGCTCCGCGCGCCGCATGATCGAGGCCGGGCTGATCGACGCGGCCGTCGTCGGCGGCGTCGATTCGCTGTGCCTGACCACGCTGTACGGCTTCAATTCGCTCGAACTGCTGTCGCGCCAGCCATGCCGGCCGTTCGACGTCGCGCGCGACGGCATCTCGATCGGCGAGGCCGCCGCGTTCGCGCTCGTCGAGCGCGTCCCTGCCCCGCCCGCCACGCTCGACGCCGACGCGATCCTGCTGCTCGGCATCGGCGAATCGAGCGACGCGCATCACATGTCGTCGCCGCATCCGGAAGGGCTCGGCGCGCGCGCCGCGATCGAGCAGGCGCTCGCATCCGCCGGCCTCGACGCGCACGACATCGACTACGTGAACCTGCACGGCACCGCGACGCCGAGCAACGACGCAGCGGAAAGCCGCGCGCTCGGTGCGCTGTTCGCCCGCACGCCGTGCAGCTCGACGAAGGGCGCGACCGGCCACACGCTCGGCGCGGCCGGCGCGCTGGAGGCGATCGTCGCCGCGCTCGCGCTGCGCGAGCAGTTCGTGCCGGCCGGCGTCAACACGACGCAGCCCGACCCGGCGCTCGTCGCCGATTACGTGCTCGCGAGCCGCGACACGCGCGTGCGCGCCGTCCTCTCCAATTCGTTCGGCTTCGGCGGCACGAATTGCAGCCTGATCCTCGGCCGCGCCCAGCGCGTGGCCGGCCGCGCCCGTCGTTGAGGCCCGCCATGACACTCACCGCCTTCATCGAAAGCATTGGCCTCGTCGGGCCGGGATTGACCGACTGGCCGCATGCGGCCGACGTGCTCGCGGGCCGCACGCCCTACGTGCCCGCCCGCACCGAGCTGCCGCCGCCGGCCGGGCTGCCGTCTGCAGAACGGCGCCGCACGGGCCCGGTCGTGCGCGCGGCGCTCGCGGTCGGCCACGAAGCGGTGGCCGCGAGCGGCCGAGACGCCGCGACGCTCGCGACCGTGTTCAGCGCATCCGGCGGCGACGGCCAGAACTGCCACGCGATCTGCGAAACGCTGGCCGGCGACGATCGCCAGCTGTCGCCGACCCGCTTCCACAACTCGGTGCACAACGCGCCGGCCGGCTACTGGAGCATCGCGACCCGCGCGACGGCGACGTCGAACGTACTGTGCGCGCACGACGGCAGCTTTGCCGCCGGCCTGCTCGAAAGTCTCTGCCAGGTCGTCGTCGATCGCGTGCCGAGCCTGCTGATCGCGTACGACACCGACTATCCGGAACCGCTGCGCGCGGTGCGGCCGATCGGCGATGCGTTCGGCGTCGCGCTCGTGTTCGCGCCGGAAGCGAGCGCGCGCACGCTCGCCCGCATCGACGTGCAACTCACCGATGCGCCCGCCACGACGCTCGTGCATGCCGAACTCGACGCACTGCGCGCCGGCAACCCGGCCGCCCGCGTGCTGCCGCTGCTCGAAGCGCTCGCCGCACGGCAATCGACGCGCGTCGTGCTCGACTACCTGGCCGATACGCGCGTGCAGGTCGACGTCGCGATGTCCGAACCCTTCGCGGAGCGCGCGCGATGACCGCCACGGTCGTATTGACCCCACCGCTCGACCATGCGTGGATTGCCGCGCACATTCCGCACGCCGGCACGATGTGCGTGCTCGATTCGGTCGATGCGTGGGATACCGAACGAATCCGCTGCACCGCGACGAGCCATCGCGATCCAGACAACCCGCTGCGCGCGCATGGGCGGCTCGCGTCGGTCTGCGGCATCGAGTACGCGGCGCAGGCGATGGCCGTGCACGGCGCGCTGCTCGGCGCGCACGAAGCCCGCCCGCGCGTCGGCTATCTCGCGAGCGTGCGCAACGTCGACGCGTTCGTCGACCGGCTCGACACGTTCGAGCAGCCGCTCACCATCGACGCGCAACGCGTGAGCGGCGACGGCCGCTCGGTGCTGTACGAATTCACGCTGCGCTGCGGCGAGCGCGTGCTGCTGTCCGGCCGCGCGGCGGTGATGCTCGACGCATCGGCCGCCGGCGCGTTTCAACCGGCGCCTGCCGGCAACACGAATCCTCGATGAAGAGGCTCACCTCAAGGAACCCGGTCGTGAAAGTTCGTCAGTTCATTGGCGCCACGCTCGTTCTGTCGCTGCTCGGCCCGCTCGCCCACGCGGACATGTCGGAAGTGAAGCAGGACATCAAGCGCGATTCGAAGGAAGCCGCGCACAAGACCGGCGACGCGGCGCGCAGCTTCGGCCACGCGACCGCGAGCGCCGCGAAAGCGGTCGGGCACGGCGTCGCCCATGCGTCGCGCGAAGGCTGGGAAGCCACCAAGCGCACGACGAAGCGGATCTTCCACAAGAACGACTCCGGCGAGTCGGCTGGAAAGGGCGAAAAGAACGACTGATCACGCGTCCCGCGCGCATGGCCGACGGCATGCGCGCGGGGCGTGACCGCTCAT
>NZ_BCPP01000596.1:0-4487 GCF_016586125.1 Burkholderia sp. E168m23 | reverse complement strand
CGATAACTTCGTATAATGTATGCTATACGAAGTTATTACGCGGAACCGTGCCTCTACATCCTCGAACCGCACAGCGGCGCGAAGCCCGTCATGCGCGTGAAGTAAGCGCAACGCGCAGCTGCTGCTTGCGCAAAAAAGCCCCGCACGACTTGCATCGTGCGGGGCTTTTTTATCGCTGCCCGGTATGCCGCGCCCTTCGTCAGCGCTGCCCGAACCAGCGGTCGAACCGCCGCGTGTAGTTCAGGTCGACGCCCTGGAACGTGCCGCCGTACGCGGACACCGACCAGAAGCGCGTCAGGTTGATCGTCGCCTTGAACGCGTTGGCCGCCGATTGCAGCCCCTGCTCGAAGCCGAGCACGAACCGCTCGTTGATCGCCTTCGACACCAGCACGACCTGCGGATCGGTCAGGCCGACCTCGCTGCGGCCGACCGACACCTCGTCGAGACCGAAGGTCTGCGCGACCCGCTTGCCGGTCACGCTGCCGAGCAGCCCGAGCGCCGCCGTCATCGCCCCCTGCTGGCCGACGTTGTTGCCCTGGTCGGTGCCGTGCCCGAACAGCAGCCACGACAGCTTTTCGTTGTCCGTGACGTTCGGCTCCGACACGAGCTTGACCGTCAGCGACTGGATCGTGCCCGTCACCTGCACGCCGGCCTCGACCTCCTGGTTGCGCCGCATCGCGAGGATGTTGACGCCCGGGTTCGACACGGGGCCGTTGAACGTGAAGAAGCCGTTCTCGATCGCGAGCTTGCGGCCGAACGTCGTGTACGTCGAGCCTTCGGTCACGCGCACGTTGCCGACCGCGCGCAGCGGCACGCCCGGCGCGCTCATCACGGTGATCGTGCCGCGCAGCCCGAGATCCGCGCCGTGGCCCTTGAAGCGGAAGTTGTTGCCGAGCCCGACGTCGATGTTCGCGCGCGGCGCCAGCGACGGCGCCGGCTTGTTTTCGACCGGCTTCGGCTTCGCGGCCGCGGTGCCGGTGGGCGTCTCGCCGCGCACCGTGCCGTCCGGCTGCACGATCACGACGTCGTCGGACAGGTGCGGCGCCGACTGCTCGGGCAGGTCGAACAGCGCGCGGTCGACCATGAACTTGCCGTCGATCGACAGCGCGCCGCGCGGCCCGTCGTTCGCGACGGTGGCCTTGCCCGACAGCGACAGCTTGCGGTCCGGCGCCGCGAACAGTTCGAGCTTGTCCGCGACGATGCTGGCGGTCAGGTCCGGCGCCTCGCCGTCGAGCCGCACGCGGCCGAGCGCGCGCAGCGTGCCGTCGCCGCCGTGAAATTCGACCTGCTGGAATTCGACGAGGTTGTCCGACAGCTTCACGCGCACGATGCCGTCCTTCAACTGCACGCCCTGGTCGATCAGCGTCGCTGAAAGCTCGTCGCCCGTCAGCGTCCCAGACAGGTTCGGTTTCACCGGCGTGCCGGAGACCGTGAGCTTCAGCGCTGCGCGCCCGCCGAGCAGGTAGCTCGGCCCGAACAGGTTGCCGGTGGTCTTCAGCGCCGGAATGTCGGCGTCGATGCGGCCCGCCAGCGGACCGTCGTCGACGAGGCCGAACACACCGTCGCGCAGCGCGAACGGCACCGTGACGTTCGCGTCGAGCGTGCCGATCCGGCTCGCCTTCGCGAGTGCCGTCACGTTGAGCCGGTTGCCGGGCGCGAAGCTCGCGCGGGCGGACAGGTCGGTCAGGCCGAGCGATGCGATGCCGCGCCCGGTCTCGATCGTCACGTCGCCGCCGCGGCGCTTCACCTGCACGTAGCCCGTCGCGTTCGCGCCGAGCGCGAAATCCCAGTCGGCATCGAGCACGACGTCGGTCCGCACCGGCGGCCGCTGGCCGGTCAGCGCCTGGCGAACCTCGAGGAAACGCGCGACCGACGCGCCGGTCACGGCGCCCGCCGAGCGCATCTGGCCGCGGTCGAACACGAACGATTTCAGGTCGATCGCCGCACCTTCGAGCGTAAGCCGCGTCGCGCCGAGCGTCACGCGGCCGGCGCCGGCCGATATCGTCAGCGGCGCCTGCAGCGCGAGCGCCGGCGTGCCGCGATTCGCGAGCCGCGTGACGGTGCCGTCCCAGCGCATGCCGTCGCGGTTCTCGACCACGCCGCCGTTCGCCGCGAGCGTCAGGTCGATCACGCGGCCACCGGCCACCCCGAGCGCCGACGCGTCGAGCGTGTGCTTCGCGCGCGTGCCGTCGAGGTTCGCGCGCAACGATTTCAGCTGGAACGAACCGAGCGCGATGTCGGACGCGTCGGCCGTGAACACGAGCGCGCCGTGCGCGCCATCGCGGATGTCCGCGCGGCCCTGGGCGGTGCCGATCCGGTTCGAACCGACGACGACGTGCTCGGCCTTGTAGGTCGCCGTCACGTTCGGATGCGCGAAGCTGCCGGTCAGGTCGCCTTGCGCCTGCACGAGCCCCTGGACGCCGAAGCCGAGCCGGTCGAGCTGCGGCGCGTCGACGACGAAGCGCAGCCGGTCGCCGGGCGCGCCGAAGCTGCCGCGCAGGTCGACGTGGTTGCCGGCGATCGACAGGTTCGCGTTGCTCGGCAGGATTCGCGAGCCGGCGAGCTGCACGACGCCGGCGCCGGTCAGCGGCACGCCGTCGTACAGGCTGTCGGCGAGCTTGAAGGTCGCCTTCGTCGACACCTGCGGCGCGAACGCGCCCGACGCGGTCAGCGTGCCCGATACGCGCGTTTCGCCGCGCTTGGCCGGGGCCTTGGCGGCCGTCGCGGGCGCCTTGCCGCCGCCCGCCTTCGGCGCGCTCATCGCGGCGAGCAGCAGCGGATCGAACGCGGTCAGCGTCGCCTTCGCGTCGTAGCTCGAATGCGCGTCGTGGCGGAACACGCCCGTCAGGTCGATGCGCCCCTTGCCCGCCGTCACGCGCGTGTCGGTCAGCACGGTCTGCTGCCGCGTGAGCGCGACCTTGGCGCGTGCGCCGAGCGCGAGCTTCGGATCGTTCAGGTTGAAATCGACGGTCGTCACGTCGCCCGCGAGCGTCACGCCGAGCGGGCCGCCGAGGCGCATCGGCCGCAGCTCGGCGACGAACGCGTTCAGGTCGAGGTTCGCAACCTTCAGATCGAAGCGGCCCTTGCCGCCCGTGAGCGTGCCGCCGCCGGTCACGCTGCCGTCGCGGATCAGCTTCAGCGCGAGGCCGTCGATCCGTTGCGCGTGCGCGTCGAGATGCACGGTCGCATGCGCGTCGATCACCGGCAGAAGATGGTCGCCGAGCGTGCCCGGCTTCGCGTTGACGATCGACACCGGGCCCGTCACCGCGAAACCCTTCGCGGGCGCCGAGCCTGCCTGTGCGCTCACCGGTGCGAGTTCCGCGCGCACCGCGAGATCGGCCGCGGGCGCGCCGGGCGACAATGCTTGCGGGTTCACGTGGTCGAACGCGAGCGACGCGCGCGTGAGCGGCACCGTGCCGAACGGCGCGGCCTCGACGTGCGCGCGCCCGTTCAGCTTCATCCCGCTCGCGTCGACGTCTGCGACGAGCGCCTCGAGCGAACCCGACACGCGGGCCCGCGCGTCGACCGGCTCGTCCGACAGCTTGCCCGCGTAGGTCGCTTCACCGGTCAGCGCGAACGGCTTCACGCCGTCGAGCTTCGCGCGCGCGGTCAGCGCGCCGTACGGCGTATCGACGCCGTCGAGCACGAGTTCATGGTGACGGCCGTCGCTGCGGCCGTTCAGCGCGAGATGGTCGAGCTGCGTCGTCGACGTGCCTTCGTGAATGGCGAGGCGATCGACGCGCAGGTCGTCGATCCGCACCTGCAGCGGCAGGCTCAGGTCCTGCGGCGTCGTGCTCGGCGTCGACGGCCCCGGCGCGATCCGCACGTCGATCGTGCCCGCGCGCAGATAGGCGATGGACAGCCGCCACGGCGCGCGGGTCAATGCCCAACGGCCGTCGAGCCGGTCGATGCGCACCTCGGTGCCGGTGCCGTCGGGGCTCGTCCACGCGAACCCGCGCAAGCGCACGCCGGTCGCGAGCGAGCCGCCTTCGAGCGTGCCCGCGAGCCGCGTGCCGAGCACCTTGCCGGCCGCCTGCCACGCGAGCCGCGTGCCGCGCTCGGTCGTCACCGCGCCCAGCACGAGCCCCGCCGCCAGCACGACGAGCAGCACGACCGTCGCGAGCGTCCACGCAATGACACGCCACGCGCGGCCGCGACGCGGCGCGCGCGGCGGCGTGTCGGGCGCGCCGTCGGGCGAATCCGGATCGTGAGGCGGCGGCGTGTCGTTCGGGTCCTTCGTCATGCGGTTCGTCGTGCGGGTCGTCGTCAATAGGGCGGCGGGTTCAGAAAGCGATGCCGAGCGTCAGGTACGGGCGCACGCTGTGGTTGCGCAAGCCGTACGCGACGTCGACGTTGATCGGGCCGACCGGGCTGCGCCAGCGTGCACCGACGCCCACGCCCGGGTAAAACACGCGCTCGCCCCATGCATCGGTCGCGGTGCCGATGTCGAAGAACGTCGCGGCGCCCCAGTCGCGGTTGAACCAGTG
>NZ_BCPP01000595.1:0-4495 GCF_016586125.1 Burkholderia sp. E168m23 | reverse complement strand
CGCGGGCATCAACGTGTGCTGCGGCGGCATCATCGGGATGGGCGAGTCGCGCCGCGAACGCGCGGGCCTGATCTCGCAGCTCGCGAACCTGAACCCGTATCCGGAATCGGTGCCGATCAACAACCTCGTCGCGATCGAAGGCACGCCGCTCGAAGGCACCGCGCCGCTCGATCCGTTCGAGTTCGTGCGCACCATCGCGGTCGCGCGCATCACGATGCCGAAGGCCGTCGTGCGCCTGTCGGCCGGCCGCGAGCAGCTCGACGACGCGATGCAGGCGATGTGTTTCCTCGCCGGCGCCAACTCGATGTTCTACGGCGACCAGTTGCTGACGACCAGCAACCCGCAGACGCAGCGCGACCGCGCGCTGTTCGAGCGCCTCGGCATCCGCGCGAGCCAGGCCGACGCGCTGTCGGACAACGCGTAAGCGGCAACGGCCGGCGCGCCGCGCCCGCCAACGAAAAAGCCGGGGCGCGCCCCGGCTTTTTCACGCCCGCGCGCACCACTCAGGTCGCGCCGCCCAGTGCGCGCGGCTCCATGAACGTGTGCCGGAAATAGTCGCGCACCGCGTGCATCGCGGGACTCAGCTCGATGTTCTTGCGCCACGCGAGGCCGACGCTCATCGGCGGCACCGGGTCGCGCAGCACGATCGTCTCGATGCGCCGCCCTTCGAGCGACCATGGGCGATACACCATGTCGGACAGGATCGCGACACCGCTGCCGTTCGCGACCATGCTGCGCACCGCCTCGACCGACGAGGTGCGCAGGATCACGTTCGGCCGGTACGGCGTCTCGTTCCAGTAACGCAGCGCGGTCTGCCCGGCCTCGTCCACCGTCAGCATCACGAACGGCTCGTGCGCGACCTCCGCGAACGTGACGCTCTCGCGCCGCAGCAGCGGATGATGCGCGCCGACCCACAGCCTGCGCACCGAATGGATCACCGGCTCCAGCACGAGCTCCGGATTCGACACGTTCGACGTGAGCAGCACGGCCATGTCGTAGCGGCCCGCGATCAGCCCTTCCTCGATCGACTCGCGGTTCAGCTCGTGCAGGTGGATCGTCAGACGCGGATAGAGCGTATTGAGCCGCAGCACGTGATGCGGCAGGAAGTAGCCGAGCACCGTGTAGCTCGCGGCGATCGCGAGCGTGCCGGTCAGCGTGCTTTCGAGATTCGGGATCCGCATCGCCTCGTCGACCGACGACAGGATCGTGTACGCGTGATTGAGAAAACGCCGCCCGGTATCGGTCAGCGTCACGCCCGCCGACGTGCGCACGAACAGCTGCGTGCCGAGACTGTCCTCCAGTTCCTTGATCGCGCTCGTCACGGCCGACTGCGAGATGGTGAGCTGGATCGCGGCCTGCGAGATCTGTCCGAGCTCGGCGGTCGCGACGAAGTACTTGAGCTGTCTGAGCGTCAGGGCCATGCGCGGTGGAAAACTGATGGGGGCATGGCAACCATCATATCAACCGTCCGTTTCGCGGCAATCCGGACCCGCCCGACCCGCGCACATCCGCCTGCCGCGGCGCCGGGCGGCCGCTTCCCGCGATATCTGAAAAATCGATACGTTCGCATATAAAAATAGAACTATTTTGACGCACCCCGCACGGCTAACCTGCGTTCAACACGGTGTCGACACGCGCTGCGGCGCACGCGAAACCGGAGAACCTGGAGGAACGAACCGTATGAGGAAGCACAGTGTCGACCTGAATTCGGACATGGGCGAAGGTTTCGGCCCGTGGACGATCGGCGACGGCGTCGACGAGCAGATCATGCCGCTCATCAGCTCGGCGAACATCGCCACCGGTTTTCATGCCGGCGACCCGAACATCATGGCGCGCACGGTGCAGCTCGCGCGCGACGCCGGCGTCGGGATCGGCGCGCATCCGGGCTTTCGCGATCTCGCGGGCTTCGGTCGCCGCACGATCACCGAAACGCCGCAGACGCTCGTCCACGACATCCTGTATCAGCTCGGCGCGCTGCGCGAGTTCGCGCGGCTCAACGGCGTGGGCCTGCAGCACGTCAAGCCGCACGGCGCGCTCTACATGCACGCGGCGGCCAACGAGGCGTTCTCGCGGCTGCTGATCGAGACGCTGCAGCGCGTCGATCCCGGCCTGTGGCTGTACTGCATGGAAGCGTCGGTCACGTATCGCGTGGCGAGGGAATACGAACAGCCGGTGATCCGCGAGTTCTACGCCGATCGCGACTACGACCGCAGCGGCTCCATCGTGTTCACGCGCCGCGTCGGGCGCCTCGACCCGCAGCAGGTGGCCGACAAGGTGCTGCGTGCGTGCATCGACGGCAAGGTGCGCACGATCGACGGCGACGACATCGACATCGATTTCGATTCGGTCTGCATCCACAGCGACACGCCCGGCGCGCTCGAACTCGTGCGCGAAACGCGCGACGCGCTGGTCCGCGAAGGCATCCGGACCGCCGGCCCGCGACCGCTCGCCGCTCATCACTGAACCCGATTCAAGGAGACGCAAGATGGCATTGCACGACATCGTCAGCCCGCTGCCGGGCACGTTCTACCGACGCCCGTCGCCCGAGGCGGATTACTACGTCGCGGTGGATGCGACGATCGCGGCCGGCGCGGTGGTCGGCCTCGTCGAAGTGATGAAGCAGTTCACCGAGATCGAATCCGATGCGGCGGGCCGCGTCGTCGAGCTGCTCGTCGACGATGGCGAGCCGGTCGACGCCGGCCAGGTGCTGATGCGGATCGAGGGGTGATGCGATGAAGCCGGCAAACGCCCCCGACACCTTCTATCGACCGTCGCGGATCAAGACCGTGCTGGTCGCGAACCGCGGCGAAATCGCGGTGCGCGTGATCCGCGCGGCACGCGAGCTCGGCATGCGCGCGGTCGCCGTGGTCAGCGACGCGGACCGCGACAGCCTCGCCGCGCGCATGGCCGACGAAGCGATCCACATCGGATCGTCGCATGCGGCGAAGAGCTATCTGAATCCGGCCGCGATCCTCGACGCCGCGCGGCAATGCGGCGCGGACGCGATCCATCCGGGCTACGGCTTCCTGTCCGAGAACGCGGCGTTCGCCGCGCAGGTCGAGGCGGCCGGGCTGATCTTCGTCGGCCCGGGCGCACAGGTGATCGCGACGATGGGCGACAAGGCGCGCGCCCGCGACACCGCGCGGCGCGCGAACGTGCCGACCGTGCCGGGCAGCGACGGCGTCGTCCAGTCGCTCGACGCGGCCCGCGCGGTCGCCGCGTGCATCGGCTATCCGATCATGATCAAGGCGGCCGCGGGTGGCGGCGGGCGCGGCATCCGCGTCGCGCACGACGCCGCGCAGCTCGACGCCGAACTGCCGCTCGCGCAGCGCGAGGCGCAGGCCGCGTTCGGCGACGGCGGCGTCTATCTCGAACGCTTCATCGCGCGAGCGCGGCACATCGAGGTGCAGGTGCTCGGCGACGGCCGCGACGTCGTCCACCTGTTCGAGCGCGAATGCTCGCTGCAGCGGCGCCGCCAGAAGATCCTCGAGGAAGCGCCGTCGCCGTCGCTCACGCCGGCGCAGCGCGACGCGCTGTGCGCGTCGGCCACGCGCCTCGCGCGCGAAGTCGGCTACCGCAGCGCGGGCACGCTCGAATACCTGTTCGACGATGCGCGCGGCGAGTTCTACTTCATCGAGATGAACACGCGCATCCAGGTCGAGCATCCGGTGACCGAGGCGATCACCGGCATCGATCTCGTGCGCGAAACGCTGCGCATCGCCGACGGCGAGCCGCTGCGGTTCGCGCAGGCCGACATCGCGATGCGCGGCGCCGCGCTCGAATGCCGGATCAACGCGGAAGATCCGCTGCAGGATTTCCGCCCGAATCCGGGCCGGATCGACGCACTGGTGTGGCCGACCGGCCCGGGCGTGCGCGTCGATTCGCTGCTCTATCCGGGCTACGTCGTGCCGCCGTTCTACGATTCGCTGCTCGCGAAGCTGATCGTGCACGACGAGAGCCGCGCGGCCGCATTGCGGCGTCTGTCTCGCGCGCTCGGCGAGCTGCAGGTCGGCGGCCTGAAGACCACCGCGCCGCTGCACGTCGCGCTGCTCGCGGACGACGACGTGCGCGCGGGCCGCTATCACACGAATTTTCTCGAAGCGTGGATGCCGTCATGGCGCGAGGCCGCGACGGCCGCCGCCCGGCAGCACGAAACCGCGGACGCCGCGCGCGTCGGGGAGGCCCTGTGACGACCCGTTATACGTTCGGCGGCGACGAGTTCGTGTTCGTCGAGATCAGCGAGGCGATGTCGCTCGACGCCTTCTTCAAGGGCACGGCGATCACGCGCGAATTGCAGCGGCGCGCGGTGCCGGGCATCACCGAGATCTGTCCGGCGAACGCGTCCTACCAGGTGCGCTACGACCCGGACGTGATCGAGCCCGACACGCTCGTCGCGCTGCTCAAGGCGATCGAGGCCGAGGTCGGCGACGCGCCGCTCGAACTCGATACGCGCATCGTCGAGGTGCCGGTGCTGTACAACGACCCGTGGACACAC
>NZ_BCPP01000594.1:0-4500 GCF_016586125.1 Burkholderia sp. E168m23 | reverse complement strand
GTTTATCTGCTGCGGTGATAAAGATCGCTGCTCGCGCATACGGCGCCGATTTGGGGGCGGAATCGCCCAAGCGGTGTCGATGAACGGTGGCGCCGGCCGCATACAGCCGCGTCGGCCTGCACCGCGCAGCCGACTAAGGCTGCCCCGCCCCACCCGACGCGCCATAGATCTGCCCGGTCACGTAGCTCGAACGCGACGAAAGCAGCTCGACGTAGATCGACGCGATCTCGGCCGGTTGCCCCGGCCGCCCCATCGGCACCTGTTCGCCGAACGTCTCCACGTTGTGCGTCGTCTGCCCGCCGCTGACCTGCAACGGCGTCCAGAACGGCCCCGGCGCGACGCCGTTGACGCGGATGCCGCGCTTGATCATCTGCTTCGCGAGCCCCTTCGTGAAATTCGCGATCGCCGCTTTCGTCATCGCGTAGTCCAGCAGGTTCGCCGACGGGTCGTACGCATTGACCGACGTCGTGTTGACGATCGCCGAACCGGGCGGCATGTGTGGAATGGCGGCCCGCGTGATCCAGAACATCGCGTAAAGGTTGGTGCGCAGCGTCCAGTCGAACTGCTCGGTGCTGATGTCGAGGATCGATTCGTGGCTCTGCTGGCGGCCCGCGTTGTTCACCAGAATGTCGAGCCCGCCGAGCGCGGCGACCGCCCGTTCGACGAGGCCGTTGCACGCGCCTTCACTGCGAATGTCGACCGGCAGCGGCACCGCCTTGCGTCCCGCGCCGCGGATCTGGTCCACGACTTCGCGCGCATCGGGCTCCTCGTCGGGCAGATAGACGATCGCGACGTCCGCGCCTTCTCGTGCACAGGCAATCGCCACCGCGCGGCCGATGCCCGAGTCGCCGCCGGTGATCAGCGCCTTGCGGCCGTCGAGCCGGCCGCTGCCGCGATAACTGCGCTCGCCGTGATCGGGGCGCGGCGTCATGCGGCCCGCGAGGCCCGGCCAGGGCTGCTGCTGTTGCGGAAACGGCGCATGCGGATAAAGCGTGCGCGGATCGCGCGGCGCCGTATCGCCGGCGTCGGGCGCGCCGCCGCCCGTCTGCGCGAGCGTCGGCAGGGCGACGCTGGCGACCAGTCCGGCCGTCGTGCCTTGCACCCATTTGCGGCGCGATTCGGAAACTTCGTCGGATGACATGATGGACTCCGGTGCGTGGATGGCGGAACGGAACGACGCGTGACGATTCGGCCGGCGCCCCGCTCCGGTGCGCTACAGCGGCCGCGGCCGGTTGCCCGAATCGTCGGGCGCATCGTGCTCGTCCGGCCACGGCTTGCCGGCCGGATCGTGGACCTCGGTCTGGCGCGAGTCGTCCGGCACCACCTTGCGCGCCTGATCGTCGGGAATCGAATCGAGCTCGCCGCCGCCGGGCGCATGGCCAGGGCGCGCAGTCGATTCGCCGCCACGGGTCGGGTTACGCCGCTCCGGCGTGTCGGCCGTCTCGCGCGCCGCGTCGGGCGACGCGGGGTCCTGTCGTTGACTGTCCTGGGTCATGAATTTCTCCCTGTCCGGATGCTGATCGCGTTGCGCCGCACCGCGCCTCAATGGGCAGTGCCGCGGCCCGCAACGCTTCCAGCAAACGACATGCCGTCATCGGGCTGCCCCGCCTCACCGCGAGCGAATGAATCTGCTAAAGAAATTACAAGCGGCGCGTCATACGGCGCAGCCTGCGCAACGCGAGTGGCAGCGCCGATACGAAACGCAATCCGGCACGCGCAATGCTCGAAAGCGACATGCCGGCTGCGCGCCGGTGCCCTGTCGACACCGAGGAGGACGATCATGAGCGCGACGCACACGACAAACGCGACACCAAACGACGACGAGATGACCGACACGCCGGATATTCCGCCGCCCGAGCCCGACGACGGGCGCCACGACGACCTGCCCGACTTGCCGGACCCGACCGAAGTGGGCGAGGACGGTTAGCCGATCGCGTCGCCGCAGTGCGCGCTGCGGCCCGATCGCGCACGTCGCGCCCCGTACGATGCGACGTGCGCCGGCCGCGCCCCTACTGCTTGTTGCCCGGCTCGCGCGTACGCTCGCCGTACGTGCCGTTACCGCAATGCGGACACTTCGGGATCGGGTGTCCCGCCTGCACGTGCGTCGACCGATGGCATTTCTCGCATCGAAAGTCACCGGTCTTTTCCGCCTTTTCTCCCGCGTACGCCGTCATCTTCGTCCTCCTTGCCGGCTCGCCGCGCACCGCGTTTCACCGCGTGCGCCGCCTTTCGTGCGCGACCTCGTCGGTCGGTATGGCATCGGTGTCCTGCAGCGGCTCGCCCGGAATGCGGCGCTTCGCGGACTGATCGGCCGGCACTTCTTCTGTCTGCCCGGCGCGCTCGTCCACTGCGATGCTGCCCTCGGCATCGAGCTGCTGCTCGGCCCGTTGCCAGTATTCGTCGGCCCTGCCGTCCGGCGCGCCGTCCGCCTGCCACAGCCGGTATGCACGCTCGCGGATCTGCGTTTCCCTGTCTTCGTTCATGTCGTTCTCCGTGTCTGCCATGGCGATCACCGGTCCGGGCGCGACGGCGCCGACACGGCGCCGAGCGTCGACGACATCGCGCCGTCCGCGGCGGTCGCCAGATCACCCAGCGCGACGATGCCGACCAGCCGCTTCTGCCGGTCGACCACCGGCACGCGGCGGATCTGCGCGTTCTCCATCTTCTTTTGTACCGCCGAAATGTCGTCGTCCTCGTAACACCAGTTCGCGGGCCCGCTGACGACGCCCTCCACCGCCTCGTCCGGCGGCACGCCCATCGACACCGCGCGCACGACGATGTCCCGGTCCGTCAGCATGCCGATCAGGCGCGTGCCGTCGCATACGGGCAGCGCACCGACGTTCAGGTCGCTCATCAACCGGGCCGCCTCGCGCAGGCTCTGCGTCGGGCCGATGGTCGCGGCGTCGCGTGTCATCACTTCCGATACACATGTCATGTTTCGCTCCTTGATCAACCGCCCACGGCGGCTTGCTGCACGAGCATCGCGCGTTCCGGCTGTCGGGCCGGTCAGTTCTCGGTCGAGCAACGGACCGACGTCAGGCCGGCCGATTCGACGATCCGCATCAGTTGCTTCAGCATCACGTCGGCGCCGGCCGCTTCGCGCCACTGCACGAACAGTTCTTCCTCGCGCACCGCCCGGGCGGCCGTTTCGCAAAAGCTTTTCGTCCGGCAGGTGAAACCCGCATCGCGCAGCTTCGCGGCCAGTTGTTCGCGCGCAGCCGAGCCCAGCGGATATTCGACCGTGACCAGCGCGGTCCTGACACCCGCCAAGCGCCGCTCGACGAACCGCAGCGGCCAGACGACCAGCAGCGCGAGCGCCAGCCCGAGCGCGCCGAGCGACAACTGGCCGCCGCCGATGCACAGCCCGATGACCGTCACGCACCATAGCGTCGCGGCCGTGGTGACGCCCGACACGAGACCGTCGCGATGCAGGATCGCGCCGCCGCCGATGAAGCCCATCCCGGTCAGGATGCCGAGCGGCAGCCGCATCAGGTCGAGCACCGAGAACGCGCCCTCCGGTTTGCCCGCCTGCAGCAGCAGCGCGTTGACCTGCAGCATCGACAGGCATGCGGCGAGACAGACGAGGATCGTCGTGCGCAGGCCGGCCGTCTTGCCGGATTCGCTGCGGTCGACGCCGATCAGCCCGCCCGCGACGAGCGCCAGCACGATTCTGGCGAGAACGTCGTGCCATTGCAGTACGACCGGCATCGGTTCCATACGCGCCTCCCGTGCAAATCGTCATGTGTCATGTGTCGAGGCGCGAACGCCGCCGACGACGCTTGCGGTCGCAAGGATCGGGCCTGTTTTCCGGGTGCGACGGCGCGTGTAGCGTGTCGGAGGAAATTGTAGAAAGGGGCGTTCTGCGGACAGCGTGCCCGCGGTGGCGAAAGGTTCGGGCCGAATCTGTTCGCGGAACGATCGAGAATCGTCTCTCGGCGCGCGGAACGGCCGCGGACTGACTGCCGAGGCGGACATCCAGCGGGCGCCGTCGTCGGCGTAGCCGGTGGGCGCGTGCAAAGGTGCCACGGTCTCCACCCTCTCCGCATCCGATCGGATACGAACATCGTCACGGCACTCCTTTCTCGGCGACCCGTTCCCGATCGGGAACGAAATAAAGATGCAGCTTGCGAGATCCGCCGTTCGTTCCCATACGAATACGAAATGCTGCCGAATCCGATGAGGTATGCAATACTGTTCCCGATCAGATACGAAGCACGGAGAACGTTATGTCGGAGTCCCAATCCGTCGACACGATCGGCGCGCTCGCCCACTTCATTCGCGCGGCGCGGATCCAGCAGGGATTCACGCGGGACGAGCTCGCGAACGCGACCGGGCTGTCGCCGAAATTCATCAGCCAGGTGGAAGCCGGCAAGCCGACCGCGCAAATCGGCAAGGTCATGCTGCTGCTGGGCGAACTGGGCGTGCGGCTGTATGCCGAGTCGTCGATCGAGATCTCCGAAGCCACCGCGCTGAAGGCCGCGCAACGCCGCAGGAGCAGCC
>NZ_BCPP01000593.1:0-4503 GCF_016586125.1 Burkholderia sp. E168m23 | reverse complement strand
GCGAGTGGACATGACGCGAGCATGGCAGGCGCAGCCGCACGCCGCATCCGCTTCATCTGCAAGGGCTGGAATCCGCGCCGCCGGGTGGCGGATTTCGATACTGGCGTGACACGCGAAGCGCCCGAACCCAGCACCCTTCAGCGCGTCGCACCCAGCGCCACGCGCAGCCGCTCCATCAACCGCGTGTAATGCCGCAGCACGTCGTCCTTCGACACGACATTCGCGGTCGAGAAACGCTCGGACCACACCGGCTTCCATTCATACGAACCGTGCACGCTGCGGTCGCCGTCGGGCGCCTGGATCAGCGAGCGGATCCGCGCGTCGCGGCCCGGCCCCGTATGCATCTCGAACAGCGCGTGGATGAACGTGTGATACGCGTCGTACACGTCGTCGTCGAACAGGTAGCGGTAGATGTGGAACGTGCGGTCGAGGTCGCGCTTCGCGCGGATCACGTCGTCCGGCGAGATGTCCTTCCAGTAGCCGATCCACGTGTAGAAGCACAGCAGCGCATTGAGCTGCGGCGCGACCGCGTCGTACAGCGCGAGCCGCTTCTCGATCAGCCGCTGGTTGGTCCACTGCACGAGCTCGAGCCGCTTCAGCCGGCGCGCGACGAGCCAGCCGAGACACGCGACCGACAACGGCGTCAGCACGCCGAGCACGAGCTTGACGATTTCCAGCGAATTCCACGGCGTATTGAATGGCTGCATGTAGGGCTTGACAGGAAAAAACGCATTCGCGTCGACGCGTAACCCGGCGCGCTACGCAGCGCCGCTCGGCCGAGCGCGTCGGCATTGACCGTTAGTTGCTTGCACATCGAACACCGCATGACCGTGCCGGCAATGCAGGCGATGCGACTCACTCCGTCAGTGTATCGGGCGATTGTCACCGTGCAATGCCGCTCATCGTCGACGCATCGTCACGCGCCCCGCGCGTCGCCCCGCTTCAGGTGGGTAGCGCCGACGTGAGCTTGACCTTCTGCATCGGAATGTCGGTCTTCACGCTGAGCACGCCGGGGATGCGCGTCAGGTATTCCATCTGGAAGCGCCGGTAATCGTCGATGTCGGCCGCGACGACGCGCAGCAGGAAATCGCAGTCGCCGGCCATCAGGTGGCATTCGACGACTTCCGGCATCTGCTGGACGGCCTCGGCGAAACGGTTCACCGATTCCGCGTCCTGCCCCTTCAGCCATACGCGGGTGAAGATCGTCAGCCCCTTGCCGACCTTCGCCGGGTTCAGCACGGCCACGTATTTCTCGATCACGCCGGCTTCCTCGAGGAGCCGCACGCGCCGCAGGCACGGCGACGGCGACAGCCCGACCTCGTGCGCGAGTTCCACGTTCTGCATGCGGCCGTCGCGCTGCAGCGCGCTCAGAATCCGGCGGTCGATAGCGTCAAGTTTCATGTGGCATCCGATTCCAAAAAATTCGCGTATCACGCGTTCAATGCCAAATTTTGGGAAAAATCTGGCGACAACGCAACCCGATTCGAGTCAAAAAAGCAGACAATCCCTCCCCCGAAGGAGGAGTGATGAGCAGTAGCGTTTCAACGTCGTCCGGGCTTCGCGACAAGCCCGCCTATGTCGCCGAGATGGGCCGCGGTTTGCGCGCGGCGCTGCCCGTCATGCTGGGTTTCGTGCCGTTCGCGCTGGTGCTGGGCGCGCAGGCCGCGCAGAAAGGGCTGAGCCTGTTCGAAGTGCCGATGATGACGGGCCTGAACTTCGGCGGCGGCTCCGAATTCGCGGCGATCCATCTGTGGACGTCGCCGCCGCACATCGCGCTGATCGTCGCGATGTCGTTTCTCGTGAATTCGCGCCACATCCTGATGGGCGCCGCGTTCGAGCCGTATATCCGCCGCCTGCCGCGCCGCCACGCGTTCGTCGCGCTGTTCTTCATGTGCGACGAGAGCTGGGCGATGTCGCTCGCCGACGCGCGCGAGCGCTCGGCCACGCACATCAGCGTGCCCTATTACGCGGGCATCTGCATCGGGCTCTACCTGACGTGGATCTCGATGACGACGCTCGGCGCGGCGGTCGGCCCGACGATCGGCAACGTCGAACAGTACGGCTTCGACATGGCGTTCACGGCCGTGTTTCTGGTGCTGCTGCGCGGGATGTGGAAAGGGGTGCGCGCGAGCCGTCCGTGGTTCGTGAGCCTCGTCGTCGCGGCGGCTACCCATCTCGCGCTGCCCGGTGCGTGGTACGTCGCGGCCGGCGCCTGCGCGGGGCTGATCTCCGCGCTGCTGTGGGAGCCGCGCGATGCCTGAGCTTCCGGATTTCGGCACCGTCGCGACGATCGTGCTGATGGCGTCGACCACCTACCTGTCGCGCATCCTCGGCTACGTGCTGCTGCGCAACCGCACACTGAGCCCGCGAATGGCGTCGGTGATGGAGAACGTGCCGGGCTGCGTGCTGATCTCGGTGATCGCGCCGGCCTTCGTGTCGACGCGCCCGGCCGACTTGCTCGCGCTCGCGGTCACGCTGCTTGCGGCGACGCGCCTGTCGATTCTGCCGACCGTCATCGTCGGCGTCGCGTCGGCCGGCCTGCTGCGCTACCTGCTCGGCTGAACGGTTCCGGCCCGCCACACCGGCACGCACATTCCACGACACGACGAACGGGCGCACGATGCGCCCGTTTTCGCGTCCGCGCCGACCGGCGCCACGGGCGCGACACGACGATCCTCACGCCGGAGTGCTAGCCTTGTGGCTTGCGCCATGCCGCACTTCCCCGCTCATTGCCTTTCACGAGGATCGTCCCGATGCAAGCAACCCGCCCGCTGTTCGACCGTGTCCTGCTCACCAACGACGACGGATTCGACGCCCCCGGCCTCGACATACTCGAACAGGTCGCCACGCAACTCGCGCGCGAAGTGTGGATCGTGGCGCCGGCCGAAGACCAGAGCGGCACGTCGCATTCGCTGAGCCTGCACGAACCGCTGCGCGTGCATCGCAAGGGCGAGCGCCGCTTCGCGGTGCGCGGCACGCCCGGCGACTGCGTCGCGATCGCGGTCAGCCACCTGATGAAGGGCGCGCGGCCCGACGTCGTGCTGTCCGGCGTGAATCGCGGCGCGAACCTCGGCACCGAAACGGTGTTTTCCGGTACGGTCGGCGCGGCGATGACGAGCATGCTCGTCGGCGTGCCGGCCATCGCGCTGAGCCAGGCCTTCACCGATCGCAACGCGGTGCCGTGGGGTACCGCACTCGCGCATGCGCCGGACGTGATCCGCCGGCTCGTCGCCGCCGGCTGGGACAGCGACGCATGCCTCAACGTGAATTTCCCGCCGCGGCCGGCCGACGACGTACGCGCCCTGAAGGTGACGAACCAGGGCGCCGGCACGCTGCAGGGCGTCGAGATCGTGTCGGGACGCGACCCGCGCGAGATCGACTATCACTGGCTGAAGCTCGCGCGCGCGCCGCGCGACGACGATGCGGGTTCGGAAACGGTCGCGCTGGGCGAAGGGTATATCGCGGTCACGCCGCTGAAGTTCGAGCGCACGCACGATCAGGCGCTCGCACGGCTGCGGTCGAACCTCGGCTGATCGATCGCGCGTTCGAACAAACCCTGCGGCGGCGCATACGATGCGCGCGCCGCCGGTTCACCGCGTCAGCCGTCGCCCGTCACCCCATCAAGTCAGATTCAACCCGCCGTCGAGCATCACGATCTCGCCCGTCACGTAATCGGAGGCGACGAGCATCGCGACCGTCTGCGCGATATCGTCCGGCGTCGCCGCGCGACGCATCGGCGCGCGCTCGCGCCAGAGCTGCTGCGCGTCCGTCCAGTCGGCGGTCAGCGGCGTATCGACGAGCCCCGGCGCGACCGCATTGACGCGAATCGCCGGCGCGAGCGTGCGGGCGAGCAGCCGTGTCGTGTGATTGAGCGCGGCCTTCGCGGCCGCATACGGGATCGATGCGCCCTTCGGGCGCATGCCTGCATGCGAGCTAACGTTCACGACGCACCCGGCCCGCCCGTGCGACGCCGCTTCGCGCAGCGCCGCCTCCGCTTCGGCCACCAGCCGGAACGGCGCGATCACGTTGATTTCATGCATTTCGCGCCACACGTCGGGTGTGGCCGCCGCGAGGTCGTCATGCGGAATCACGCGGCTGACGCCCGCGTTGTTGACGAGCACGTCGAGCCGCCCGTGCACGGCGAGCGCATCGCGGATCAGCCGCACGCGCTCGGCATCGTCGGCGAGATCGGCCTGCACATATGCACCGCCGAGTTCGCGTGCCATCGCCCGCCCGGTGTCGGCCGAGCTGCGCGAATGCAGGATCACCGCGTAGCCGTCGGCCGCGAGACGCCGTGCGACGGCCGCGCCGATTCCCGACGTCGAGCCGGTGACGAGCGCGACCGGCCGGTGCACGCGCGACGCGCGCGGCTCGCCGGCGGCTTCGGTCTCAGGTGTCGTTTCGGCAATCGGGGCAGACATCGGCGGCAGCGGCGCGTCCATGGCGTGGAACCCAGTTAGTGGCGTTCCCGCATCATAGGCGACGATGCAACTGGACACGAAT
>NZ_BCPP01000592.1:0-4505 GCF_016586125.1 Burkholderia sp. E168m23 | reverse complement strand
GATCGATGTCGGTCGGACGATTGATGACGAGGCCGAGCGCACCGCGCTCGCTGTGATCGCAAAGATAGACCACCGTTCCCGAGAACGTCGGATCGGCCATGTTCGGCATGGCGATCAGGAACTGGTTGGTGAGATTGATGCGATCGGAAGGCTTTGACATGGTTTGAATTTTAGCAAAGACGCCGCGACCTGACCGGGCCGCGATCAACAAGCAACGCCGCGCCACGCTGGCAACGGCGCGCGCGGATCACACGGCACTCTAACACGCGCGCGGGCGCTGTCGGCAGCGTGTTGCAGGCCCGCGCGGCAAGGGCCGCCGTCGTGTGTCCGTCCCCTTGTTCGTCAGGTCCGGCCGAGCGCCGTGCCGAGCGCTTCGGACGCCGCAGTAAGATCCGGCGGCGCGACGCCGGCCGCGATCTTCAGAAGCGCCGCGCGCAGCATGTCGGACGCGTGGCGGTGCGCATCGAGGCCGCCGTCGGCAAGCGGCACGCCGTGCGCCGCGCGACGCCATGCCAGACCGAGCGTGTCGGCCAGCAGCGCCGCGTGACCGAGCCCGAGCGCGCACGCGGCCGTGCCGACCCGGTAGGCGGCGGCGGACGCATGCCACGCGGCGCCCGGGTCGGCCGCGGCCGGGTTGGCCGCAAGGTCGGCCATCGATGCATCGGCAGTCTGCAGGAAATCCTCATAGGCATGCGCGTTGACGGTCACGACGCCGAGCGCGCGGGTCGGCGCGGCGGTGACCGCCTCGTGCTCGGCCCGCGCGGCATCGGCCTCCCACAAGGCTTCGGAGGCTGGCGTGCCGGCCACGTGCCAGTCGACCGTCAACCCGTAGTCGTGCAGCACGTCGACGAGCGCGACGTCCTCGGCCGCGGCGCCGAACAGCGCGAAATCGCGCCACAGCAGCGCCACCGTCTCGCGCACCAGTTCGGGCGGCGCGCTGCGCCGGCCCTGCGCGTGTTCGCCGAGCAGCAGGTTGGTCCGCGCGAGAAAGCGCTTCAGCTCGGGCGCGCCGCTTGCGCGCAGCGCGCGCACGCACGCGGCCGCGAGCCGCCAGAAATCGTACGGCCCGTCGTCGGTGAGCGCGGCCAGCATCGCGTCGAGTTCGTCGAGCGCCGCGCCCGGCGCGCCGGGCTCGGCACGCAGCACGCCGAGCAGCGCCTGCTCGTAGCGGGCACGAATCCGGATCGCGAATGCATCGGGCAGCGCGCGCAGCGTGGCAGGCGGCACCGCGCGGCCGACCAGCGCGAGCGCATCGAGCGGCGCGCTCGTGCGCAGGTCGGCGGCGCTTTGCGCGCGCAACGCACGGAAATGCTCGAAGAGAATGGGCGAGCACGCAAGCTCGCGCAGGTTGTGGCGGCCGACGGCCGCACGGAAATCGCGCAGCGCGGCACGCCAGCCGGCCGAGGTCGGCTCGGTGGCGAGGAGCGGCACGGTGGCCGACAGTTGTCCGGCGAAACGCGCGGCCGGCAGCCAGCCGGCTTCCGCGAGCACCGCCGCGGCCGCGGCAAGCGGCGCCGCTGCATCGTCGCGCCGCTCGAATGCGTCGGCGGCCGCCGCCAGCCATGCGTCGGCCGCACGCACGGCCCCGCCACGCGGGTTGGGCAATGCGTCAGGGTGGGGAACGTTCGCCGGATCGGACGTCATGGACACGCGCGCCTGTCATCGTCAAGTCGCTCGCGCGAACCGCGGCGCGCGAACGCCGGGCCGGTGCGAGGCCTGAGCGGAGTGCCCGTGGGCGACGGGCCCGGTCAGATCTGGACCATCTCGAAGTCTTCCTTGCGGGCGCCGCATTCGGGACACGTCCAGTTGATCGGGACGTCTTCCCAGCGCGTGCCCGGGGCAATGCCCTCTTCCGGCAGCCCGGCTTCTTCGTCGTAAATCCAGCCACAAATCAGGCACATCCAGCTCTTGTATTCCATCTTAAGCCGCGTCGGGGAAAAGTCGGTAAATTCGGGAGCCATGATGGTACCGTGTCGGGGCCGGACTGCCTAGCAATCGCGCTGGAGGACGGCGCCTACGTTGCGCTGCGCTAAAAAATCCGTCGTACCGGCCGGATTCCACCGCATAATGGTTGAAAAGTGCGGCCTGCCGGGCAACACAGGGCCGAACCCGCCCATTCGCCTCGCCGTCCGCATGTCCGTCGCTCGTCCGTTTTTCTCTTGCCCCATTTTTACATGTCCAGCAACGCCCCTCCGATCGTCCTCACCTTCGGCCTGTCCGATCCCACCGGCGGCTCCGGCCTCCAAGCCGATCTGATGACCCTGGCGAGCATGGGCTGTCACGGCGTGTCCGTCCTGACCGGCTATACCGTGCGCGACTCGGCCGCCTGCGATGAAGTCACCGGCCTCGACCCCGATGTCGTCGCTGCGCAGGCGCGCATGCTGCTCGAAGACATGCCGGTTGCCGCGTTCAAGATCGGCGCGGCGACGCGCGCGGAAGTCGTCAGCGCGATCGCCGAAGTCGTCGCCGACTACGACGGCGTGCCGCTCGTGCTCGCGCCGGACTTCACGCTCGACGACGAACACGTGCTCGCCGCCGACGACCTGCGCGAATCGATCGCCGACCTGCTGGCGCCGCAAACCACGTTGCTGGTCGCCGACCACGCGACGCTGATCGCGCTCGCGCAGCCGGACGGCGATGCCGAGGCGCCGAATCTCGACGCGGCCGTGTCGCACCTGCTGTCGCAGGGCTGCGAATACATCCTGTCGTCGGAAACCGGTTCGCACCGGCTCGTCAATACGCTGTACGGCGAGGAAGGCCAGCTTCGCGAAGACATGTGGGATCGCTCGCCGCACCGGCTGATGGGCATCACCGATACGCTCGGCGCGGCCATCGCGGCGCTGCTCGCGAACGGCCAGGAGCCGCCCGAAGCCGTGCGCGAGGCGCAGGAATACCTGTACCAGGCCGTGCGCGACGCGTTCCGGCCCGGCATGGGCGCGTACCTGCCCGATCGGTTCTTCTGGGCGCGCAGCAATGACGACTCCGACACGCCGCCGGCCGTGAAGGCCGATCTGGTGCCGAGGACGTCGCATCGGCATTGAGTTGCGCGCGGCGGGCAGGTCCCGCCGCCGCGAACGGCATGCCGAATTCCACGTGCAAATAAAAAAAGACCCGCATCGCTGCGGGTCTTTTCTTTTGGCTGGAACGCGCATCGCTGCGCGCTCCGGACACCATCGACCGAAGTCGATTACATGTCCATGCCCATGCCGCCCATGCCGCCCGGCATGCCGCCCGGCATCGGTGCGTCTTCCTTCGGCAGTTCTGCGACAGCTGCGTCCGTCGTCAGCAGCAGGCCAGCAACCGAAGCTGCGTTCTGCAGTGCGGTGCGCGTGACCTTGGTCGGGTCGACGACGCCGGCTTCAACCATGTCGACGTACTCGCCCGTTGCTGCGTTGTAGCCGTAGTTGCCCTTGCCTGCAGCAACTGCCGCCACCACGACGCTGGCTTCTTCGCCGCCGTTCGTGACGATCTGGCGCAGCGGCTCTTCCATTGCGCGCAGCACGATCTTGATGCCGGCGTTCTGGTCGGCGTTCGCGCCGGTCAGGCCTGCGATCGCGGTACGAGCGCGGATCAGCGCGACGCCGCCGCCTGCCACGATGCCTTCTTCCACAGCTGCGCGGGTTGCGTGCAGTGCGTCTTCGACACGTGCCTTCTTTTCCTTCATTTCGACTTCGGTCGCAGCACCGACCTTGATCACTGCAACGCCGCCTGCCAGCTTGGCCACGCGCTCTTGCAGCTTTTCACGGTCGTAGTCCGACGTCGCTTCTTCGATTTGCGCGCGCACTTGCTTCACGCGTGCTTCGATGTTCACGGCTTCGCCTGCGCCGTCGATGATCGTCGTGTTTTCCTTGCCCACTTCGATACGCTTCGCCTGGCCCAGTTCTGCCAGCGTTGCCTTCTCGAGCGTCAGGCCGGTTTCTTCCGCGACGACTTGACCGCCGGTCAGGATCGCGATGTCTTCCAGCATCGCCTTGCGACGATCGCCGAAGCCCGGCGCCTTGACCGCAACGGTCTTCAGGATGCCGCGGATGTTGTTGACGACCAGCGTCGCGAGTGCTTCGCCTTCGACGTCTTCTGCGATGATCAGCAGCGGACGGCCAGCCTTCGCGACTTGCTCGAGCACCGGCAGCAGATCACGGATGTTCGACACCTTCTTGTCGTGCAGCAGCACGAACGGGTTGTCGAGGACGGCGACTTGCTTGTCCGGGTTGTTGATGAAGTACGGCGACAGGTAGCCGCGGTCGAACTGCATGCCTTCGACGACGTCGAGCTCGTCGGCCAGCGACTTGCCGTCTTCGACGGTGATCACGCCTTCCTTGCCGACCTTGTCCATCGCTTCAGCGATGCGATCGCCGATCGACGAATCGCTGTTCGCCGAGATCGAGCCGACCTGTGCGATTTCCTTGTTGGTCGTGCACGGCTTGCTGATCTTCTTCAGCTCTTCGACAGCCGCTGCGACTGCCTTGTCGATGCCGCGCTTCAGGTCCATCGGGTTCATGCCCGAT
>NZ_BCPP01000591.1:0-4506 GCF_016586125.1 Burkholderia sp. E168m23 | reverse complement strand
TTGTTCACGCCCGAGACGGACAGTCGGATTTGCTTGTCGCTCATGTGTGTATCCCCTTGTCCGTAGGTTAAGCGCGCACCGGCTTCTTGCTGTTGCGCTTCGCCAGTTTCGCGATCTTGTCCTCATGCTTCGGCGCGGGCCACAGGCCTTCCGAGCGGTACAGCATGATGATCACCATCGCGAGGCCGTACAGCGCCTGACGGATCACTTCGGTGTCGACGATGTCATGACCGAACAGCGCGTGCTGCAGCGGGCTCATCGTCGAGCGCAGGAATTCCGGGAAGATCGCGAGCAGCACCGCGCCCAGGATCACGCCCGGGATGTGGCCCATGCCGCCGAGCACCACGCAGGCGAGCACGACGATCGATTCCCAGAACGTGAACGACTCGGGCGACACGAAGCCCTGGAACGCGCCGAACATCGAGCCCGACAGGCCACCGAACGACGCGCCCATCGCGAACGCGAGCAGCTTCACGTTACGGGTGTTGATGCCCATCGCCTTCGCGGCGATCTCGTCCTCGCGGATCGCAGCCCACGCGCGGCCGATACGCGAGTGCTGCAGACGCGTACACACCCAGATCACCAGCAGCGAGCAGAGCACGAACAGGTAGTAGTACATGTACACCGACGGCAGCTGGAAGCCGAACAGCGTATGCGTCTGCGACAGGTTGAAGCCGCCGACGTGCACCGGATCGATGCCCGTGATCCCCTTCGGGCCGTTGGTGATGTTCACCGGACGGTCGAGGTTGTTCATGAAGATCCGGACGATTTCACCGAAGCCGAGCGTGACGATCGCCAGGTAGTCGCCGCGCAGGCGCAGCGTCGGCGCGCCGAGCAGGATCCCGAAGGTCGCCGCCAGCGCCATCGCGATCGGCACGATCAGCAGAAACGGCACGTGCAGCCCGTTCGGCGCGAGCGCCGCGATCCACTCGAACTGCGAGGTCAGGTGCGGCGAGCTCAGGAGCGCCGCCGTGTAGGCGCCCACCGCGTAGAACGCGATGTAGCCGAGGTCGAGCAGGCCGGCGAAGCCGACCACCACGTTCAGGCCCAGCGCGAGCATCACGTACAGCATCGCGAAGTCGAGCACGCGGACCCAGTAGTTGCCGCCGGCCGAGCCGATGATGATCGGCGCGGCGATCACGAACGCGGCGGTCAGGATGCCGATGACGACGGTCTTGGCGGTATTGCGCTCTTCGACCAGCGACGTCGACGATTCGATCGGTTGAATGGATGTCATGTTGTTTGCTCCCCTTCCGTTACGCGCGATCCGCGACCCGTTCGCCCAGCAGGCCCGACGGACGGAACACCAGCACGATGATCAGCACGACGAAGGCGAACACGTCCTGGTAGTTACTGCCGAATACGCCGCCCGTGAGGTTGCCGATGTAGCCGGCCCCGAGCTGCTCGATCAGGCCGAGCAGCACGCCGCCGACCATCGCGCCGCCGAGGTTGCCGATCCCGCCGAGCACCGCCGCGGTGAACGCCTTCATGCCGGGGATGAAGCCCATGTAGAAGTGCACGTTGCCGTATTCGGACGCGATCATCACGCCGGCCAGCGCGGCGAGCGCGGAGCCGATCATGAACGTCGCGGAGATCACGAAGTTCGGGTTCACGCCCATCAGGCTCGCCGTATTCGGGCTTTCGGCGATCGCGCGCATCGCGCGGCCGAGCTTGGTCTTGTGCACGAGCAGCAGCAGGCCGCCCATCACGATGAACGCGACCGCGATGATCACGATTTCAGTCACCGAGATCACGGCGCCGGGAGTCGTGTCGGTGGCCTTGATCACGTTGATCGGGTCGGTCGGCAGCAACTGCGGGAACGGCAGCGGGTTGCGCGACCAGATGATCATCGCAGCGGTCTGCAGCAGGATCGACACGCCGATCGCGGTGATCAGCGGGGCGAGACGCGGGGCGCGGCGCAGCGGCCGGTATGCGACGCGTTCGATGGTGAAGCCGACGAACGCACAGACGACCGCGGCGATGCCCAGGCCGATCGTCAGCGTCGCGACGTTGCCGAGTCCGGGAAAGTGGTTCTGCAGCACGGTGATGGCCGACAGCGCGACCATCGCGCCGATCATCAGCACGTCGCCGTGCGCGAAGTTGATGATGCCGAGAATGCCGTACACCATCGTGTATCCCAACGCGATGATGGCGTACACACTGCCGAGCACCAGCCCGTTGAGAACCTGCTGGACGAAAATATCCATTTAAAGCTCCTTGGCCCGTGCTGCCGGAGGACGTTGCGCCCCGCGGGTAAGCGAGGAATCGCGCCTTCTCGGCGACACTGCGGGTACTAGTCGATACCGGTAAGGGTGGATCGTTCCGGCGCGCGCCGCCCGGCCTGTACGGCCGGACCTGCCGCCGAAGCGGATACAAAAACGGCACCGCACTGTTCCGGTGCCGTCATGAGTCCCGTCGCTAAATCGTCACGACATCGAGGACGGTGTTCGTGGCCTCCTTGAAGTCGTGGGGCAGCATGCCGAGACGGCCGTCGTCCGGTTTCCCGGCATCCGTGCCTTGGCCCGTCCAGTGCCATGCAAGCATCGCGCCAGGACGGATCGGATTCCGCGTCGCGTCGCCGGCGAGGGCGTTGCGACAGCCGCGCCCGACTTTCGTCAGGACTGCATCGGAATCCATCGTACGAACCAGACTGCGCGTCGCGACACGGTCGGTCGCGGCGGCGCGCTGTTTCGTCGAATCGAATTGAAGGGGGGACAGTGGCCTCGGCACGCTGCCGGCCAGGCCGTGAGCATCCGGCATCCGTCGATCGGCGGCTGGCCGCGACGCAGCCGGCATGCCCGCTGCCGGCCCGGTCGCCAGGCTGCGCGCGTGGATTTCCTCGATCGTCAAACTCGTCAAACGTGCCCCGTTTTCCTTGTCCCTGCCCAGTTGCGCGATACGGCGCGCCGATGGCGCCGCACGTCCGGCTCCGGCGACGCGCACGCCGCCGGCCGATGGTGCCGCGCCCCCCGCGGCCTCCCTGCCCGCCTCGTCGTCGCTCTTTTTGCTGCAGCCGGCAAGCATTGCAACCGGTGCGGCGACGGACACGGCGTAAGCCAACTTCACATGCATTGAATGGTCTCCCGCGCCTTGCCAAATCCCGATTTCAAAGCCATTCCGGCTTGAAAACGGGCGCATTGTAACTCCATTTATAGGACGCCAATATTCCTGATTCGATGGGGTTTTCCTGCATTGCAACCAATTTTGAGACACGATTGGGCGCAGCCGGAGCAACCGGGTTGCACCATGACCGGGAATAATGGTTGCGATTTGAATGTCGAGGCACAAAAAAAGCGCGCCGGGAGGGCGCGCTTCGGTGTTCCGCGGAGTGCGATGCGGCAATCAGGCGGCGGGCGGCAGGTTCAACCCGCGCGGCAGCGGAAACGACACGTTTTCCTCGATGCCGTCGAGTGCGCGGACGTTGCGCACGCCGAGTTCGCGCAGCCGCGCGATCACGGCCTGGGCGAGCACCTCGGGCGCCGACGCGCCGGCCGTCACGCCGATGCGGCGCTTGCCGGCGACCCATGCGGGATCGATCTGGTCCGGTGCATCGACCATGTACGCGGCCACGCCGCGCTTTTCGGCCACTTCGCGCAGCCGGCTCGAGTTCGAGCTGTTCGGACTACCGACCACGATCACGACGTCGCATTGCGGCGCCATGAACTTCACCGCGTCCTGGCGGTTCTGCGTCGCGTAGCAGATGTCCTGCTTCTTCGGCTCGCGAATCTTCGGATACTTCGCCTTCAGCGCGCCGATGATCTCGGCCGCGTCGTCGACGGACAGCGTCGTCTGCGTGACGAGCGCGATGCGCTCAGGATCGGCGAGCTCGAGCTTCTGCACGTCCTCGACGCTTTCGACGAGGTGCATGCCGCGCTCCACCTGGCCCATCGTGCCTTCGACTTCGGGATGGCCCTTGTGCCCGATCATGACGATGTCGACACCGTCCTGGCGCATCTTCGCCACTTCGACGTGCACCTTCGTGACGAGCGGGCAGGTTGCGTCGTAAATGCGCAGCCCGCGCACGTCGGCCTCGTCGCGCACGGCTTTCGACACGCCGTGCGCACTGAAGATCACGGTGTTGCCGGCCGGCACTTCCTCGAGCTCCTCGACGAAGATCGCGCCCTTCTTCTTCAGATCCTCGACCACGTACTTGTTGTGGACGATTTCGTGACGCACGTAGATCGGCGCACCGTGCATCGCGATGGCGCGCTCGACGATCTCGATCGCGCGGTCGACGCCCGCGCAGAAACCGCGCGGCTGGGCCAGCAGGATTTCGGCGTCGGCGGCGACGGTCTGCCCGGACAGCGTATCGGTGGTACTCATGATTACAGGATTCCGATGATTTTCACTTCGAACGTGAGCGCCTGGCCCGCGAGCGGATGATTGAAGTCGAACAGCGCGGAAGTCTCGCTGACTTCCTTCAGCACCCCCGCGTAGCGACCGCCATCCGGCGCATTGAACTCGATGAGTTCGCCCGGCGTGAAATCGTCGCCGACCATCCCGTTC
>NZ_BCPP01000590.1:0-4510 GCF_016586125.1 Burkholderia sp. E168m23 | reverse complement strand
GCGTCGAGCGGCGTCGTGTCGCGCACGAGCGTCAGCACGCCGAGATTGCCGGCCCGGTCGTAGCCGCCGTGCGACCAGCCGTAACGCATCCCGAAGCACGCCGCGTCGTGCCAGAACGCGGTGTCGCCCGGCTCGTCGAACGCATTCCATACGACCGGCCGCGGCTGGCTCGCGACCCGCTTGATGATCGGATCGATCGTCACGTAGCCGAATTTCACATAACGGTGTTCCCATTCGCGTGGATGATTGCCGACGATCTGCAGGTCGGGCCGGGCGAGCGGCAGCGTGCGGCGCAAGCCGTACACGCAATACCGGAACCCGAGCGCGGCCGCAGCGGCGGCAATCGGCGGAAACGCGGCTTCCGCGGTGGGCGCGCGTTGTAGTGCGTCGAAACAGTCGTGCAGTATTGTCAGGTCCATCGGTGATCCTCGTCGGTGTGGGCGGGCCGTGCATTGCGGCCCGCGCGTATCCTGTTCAAAAGGACAGTTTTGAGGCGAAGCCGACGCCGGTTTAATGGCGGCTGTTCGCACGACGGGCCCGCTTGTGCGGGCACTGTCCCCCCGTCGTTTCACGTGTTGCGGTACCCCTCCGGTTTCGTATCAGGACTGATCGACCATGACCAGCGTTCAAGACGTGCCTCTCCTCGCGCGCGCCGGTGCGCGCGCGTTCGCCTTCGGCGGGATCCGCGCGATCGAACCGCCCTGCGCGTCGGCTCCCGCCCGCGCGCTTGCTCACGAGTATGCCCCGCACGCGCATCAGGCCGGGCAACTATTGTTTACGACGCGCGGCGTATTGGTACTCGACGTCGAAGGCCAGCGCTGGATCACCCCGCCGCTGCGCGCGATCTGGATTCCGGCGCGCACCGTCCATGCGATGCGCGTGGCCGACGACGTCCAGCTCTGCTCGCTCTATCTCGGCGACGCGCTCAGCGCGCGGCTGCCGGCCACGCTGTGCGCGATGACGGTATCGCCGCTGCTGCGCGAACTCGCCACGCGCGTGTCGCATCCGTTCGATTGCAGCGTCGACCACGATCCGCTCGCGCGCCTGTTCGCCGACGAACTGAGCGAGCTCGCGCAGACGCCGCTCACGCTGCCGCTGCCGCGCGACCGGCGCTTGCTGAAGCTGTGCGAGCGGCTGCAGCGCGAGCCGCACTGCGAGTTGCCGCTCGACACGCTCGCGCGCGACGCCGCGCTGAGCGCGCGCCACCTGGCGCGCCTGTTTCGCAGCGAGACCGGCATGAGCGTGGCCGCGTGGCGTCAGCAACTGCGGCTGTCGATGTCGCTCGCGCTGCTCGCGAGCGGCATGCCCGTCACGCAGGCCGCGCATCAGGTCGGCTATCGCAGCCCGACCACCTATGCGGCCACCTTCAAGCGCGCGTTCGGCGTCACGCCGAGCCAGTACCTCGCTGCCGCGGAAGCGGCGGCGCGCTGAGCGCCGCCGCCCCGCTGCCGCGCTCAGCGTGCGGTCCAGCGCGGCACCGTTTCGAACGCGTGCTCGACCGCGTGCACGATCCGGTCGACGTCCTCGCGACCGATCACGAGCGGCGGCGCGATCGCGAGCCGGTTGCCGAGCGAGCGGATCAGCACGCCCGCATCGCGCGCCGCGTCGGCGAGCGCGGCCGCATAGCCGTCCGACGGCTCGATCGATTCGCGCGTCGCCTTGTCCTTCACGAGGTCGATGCCGACCAGCAGCCCCTTGCCGCGCACGTCGCCGACCACCGGATAGCGGTCGACGAGCGGCTGCAGCCGCTCCAGCAGGTACGCACCTTCGCGCGCCGCGTTGCCGGCGAGATCCTCGTCGACGATGATCTGCAGGTTCGCGAGCGCGGCCGCGCAGACGATCGGATGGCCCGAGTAGGTGTAGCCGTGCATCAGCGTGCCGATGCCGCCCGGGTTGGACGCGAACGCGTTCTCGATGCGGCGGTTGACGACGGTCGCACCGAGCGGCAGATATCCCGACGACACGCCCTTCGCCAGGCACATGATGTCCGGCGCGACGCCCCAGCCGCGGCTGCCGAACGCGGCGCCGGTCCGCCCGAAGCCCGTCACCACTTCGTCGGCGATCAGCAGCACGCCGTGGCGGTCGCACACTTCGCGCACCAGCGGCCAGTAGTTCGCGGGCGGCACGATGATGCCGCCGGTCGCCTGCACCGGTTCGGCGATGAAGGCGGCCACGGTGTCGGGCCCCTGGAACAGGATCTCGCGCTCGACGAGCGACGCGCACAGCCGGCCGAGTTCCTCTGGGTCATGCGTGAACGGGTTGCGATAGATCCACGGCGTCTCGACGTGGAAGCAGCCGGCGAGCGCCGGCTCGTAGTTGCGCCGGTAGACGGTGTTGCCGGTGACGGAGCTGCCGCCGAAGTGCGAGCCGTGATAGGCCTGGCGCAGCGCGATGAACTTGGTGCGCTCGGGCTGCCCGGACACCTTCCAGTACTGCCGCGCGATCATCAGCGCGGCCTCGACGGCGTCCGAGCCGCCGGAGCCGAAGATTACGCGGCTCATGTCTTCCGGCTGGAGCATGTCGATCAGCCGCGCCGACAGTTCTTCCGCGCGCGGATGGCTGAACCCGGCGAACACCGGGTGATATTCGAGTTCGTCGAGCTGCCGGACGATCGCTTCCTTGATCTCCCGCCGGCCGTGGCCGACGTACACGTTGAACAGCGACGCGACCGCGTCGAGATACGGCCGGCCGGTGTCGTCGTACAGGTAGCAGCCTTCGCCGCGCGTGATGCGGATCGGCGAGCGCGACGCGGCGAGCGGATGTTGCCGGGGATGCCAGAAGCGCGATTCCGAATAGGACATGACAGGACTCCGTAGTGATTCGGTTGGATGGGGCAACACGGTGACGCAGACGATTTTCAGCCGGCGAGCGCCGCCGGTTGAAAGTCGAGCCGGCTTTCGAGGGCGCCGAGCGTCGCGAACGGTTCGTCGAGCGCCACGCGCATGAACGTCAGGAACTGGCCGACGTGGGCGTTCAGCGCGTCGCGACTGTAGTACTGCGGGCTCGCGTCGAAGTCGAAGCGCAGCGGTTCGCCGTTGCGGCGGTCGGTCAGGTTCACCATCAGGTCGTCGGTGGTGCCGACCGACAGGTTGTGCGACGTCGTCACGCAGTCGCCGAACCGCAGGTCGTAGTCGAACGCCATGATGTTGATCTCGGGGCCGAACACGCCCTGGCCGTTGTCGAGCGACGTCAGTTCGCGGTGCAGGTCGCCCATCCGGTAGCGCTGGTGCTGGCGCAGCGCGGTCATCTCGCGGTTCGCCTGGCGGCACAGGTCGTCGAGCGTGTGGCCCGGCTCGACGTGCAGGCGCAGCGGCAGCATGTTCGCGCACTGCGTCGGCGTGCGGCGCTCCCGTGCCGACGTGCGCGCCATCGCGGCGACCGACAGCACGATGTCGTGCGCGCCGGTGTTCAGGTACAGGTAGGCGGCGGTCAGCGCGGTGACGAGCCGCGGCACCGTCGACGTGAAGAGCCCCTTGGCGACCGCCTCGATGCGTGCGCTCTCGCTTGCGCTCGCGATACGCGTCTCGCGCAGGTCGGGCCCGTCGTCGCGCTCGGGAAAGCGCGCGGGGCCGGCGAGCGTGACCGTGCGCGGCTGGTCCGCGAAGCGTTCGAGCCAGTAGCGGCGATCGTGCGCGAACTGTTCGGACGCGCGGTACGCGTCTTCGTCGAGTTGCAGCTCGGCGAGCGACGCGAAGCGCGCGGGCGGTGCCTTGGCGCCTGCCGCGAACGCGCTGTACAGCTCGGCGGCGCGGGTGGCGATCAGGCTGCCCGAATAGCCGTCGACCAGGATGTGCGCGTAGCCGTGATACCAGTAGTAGTGATCCGGTGCGATGCGGTACAGCGTGTGGCGGAAGAACGGCCCGCGCGCCAGTTCGATCGCGCCCGTGCAGTGCGCACGCATGCCGGCGAGCGCGACGGCGTGCGCGTCTTTCGTGCCGGCGAGGTCCACGCGTTCGAGTGCCCAGTCGTCGGCGAGCGCGGCGTCGAGCACGCGCACGGGCGTGTCGCCATCCAGCACGATCCGCGTCGTGTGCAACGTCTGCGCCTCGCGAATCACCTGCCGCAGCGCGCGTTCGAATGCGTCGGTGTCGAGTGCGCCGCGAATCTCGAAATACTCGGCCGCGTAGATATGCGTCGACGGGACGGGATACGCGAGGGCGGCCTCCCAGAAATCCCGCTGCGGCGCGGACAGCGGCAATTGAAGCGTCGAATCGATCACGTCGTTTCTCCTGGAAAGCTTATTCCGGTGGATGAATTAAATGCGTGTATTTGTTTAATGAAAAATACATATTCGCATCGTGCATTTCATTTTTTGATGAATCGCAATTCTTATCCTAGACAGTCCAATTTGCGGCTGTCAATTCCGTGCGGTTTTGTCGGTAATTCGTAAAGTCCTTGCCAGTAAAGGCTTTGATGGATGGGTGAATAGTCTGGTCCGGAAAGAATATGAGAATGTCCGTTCTGAATAGGCGGCAAATTGGCAGCTTATTTGGCATCGACGCCTGAAATT
>NZ_BCPP01000589.1:0-4511 GCF_016586125.1 Burkholderia sp. E168m23 | reverse complement strand
GTGGCGCATGCCGGTCGATGCGCTGCGTGCGCTCGACGTGCCGTCGGCCGCGCGGCTCGGTGCGCTGCTCAAGGAAGACAGCGAGCGTGCCAGCGCGGCCGCTGCCGCGCGCGACGCGCGGGATGGCGCACTCGAAGAGCTCGAGCGGCTCGAACTGCAGGAGAAGCATTTCGCGGAGAACCACAAGGTCGTCACGACCGCCGACGTGCTGGCGGCGCGTGCGCGGCGCGACGGCGCGTGGGGCGAGATTCGCAGCGGCGCCGTCGATCTCGCCACGGGCGCACCGGCGCTCGACGACGCGATTCGCCTCGCCGACGAACTCGTCGATGCGCAGCTCGGCGCGACCCAGGCCGCGGCGACGCTGCAATCGCTGCGTCAACAGGTCGAATCCGCGCGTGCGGGTGTGACGCGCCGACAGGCCGCGCTGGACGAACGCGAGCGCGAGCTCGCCGCCCATCGCGACGCCTGGGCCGCGCTCGCGACGGCGGCCGCGGTGCCCGGCATGCCGCTGGCGGCGATGGGCGACTGGCTCGCGAAGCGCGATACGGTGTTCGTCGCGCAGGCCGATCTCGATCGTCAGCGCCGCGAATTCGACACGATGCGGGCTGCGCGGGCCGGCGCGGAAGCCGCGTTGCGAGCGGCGCTGCTGACGGTATCGCGAGGCGGCGAGGCGGACGGGTTGGCCGCGCTCGTCGCCGTCGCCGAGACGTTCGTCCAGTCGGCCGAGAAAGCGGCCGCACAGAAGGACAGCCTCGACGATCGCGCGCGGGAAGCCGAACGCGGCTGCGCGACCGCGCAGTCGCGGGCCGATCATGCGCAAACGGCTTACGACGCGTGGCAAGCGCAATGGCGCGACGCGCTGGCCGACGCGAAACTGTCCGCGAGCGCGACGACGCTGGCCGCGGCGGAAGGCGCGCTCGGGCTTGCGAATACGGTGACGACCGAACTGGCCGAGGCCGACGCGCCACGCAACCGGATTGCGACGATCCGCGCGGAGCTGAACGCGCTCGAGGCCGGCGCGCGGCGGCTTGCCGAAGCGCTCGCGCCGGAATGGCTGGCGAGCGGCGACTGGCTGGACGTGGCGCGCCGGCTGACGATGCGCCTCGCGGCCGCCCGGGAAATCGCCCGTGCGATCGATCGTGCCGACGAGGCCGTCCGGCAGGCCGACGGCAAGGTCGCGGACGCGGCTGCCGCAGTGGCCGGCGCCGACGCGCGCATCCAGCCGCTGCTGCAACTGGCCGGCGTTGCGTCGATCGACGCGGCGCTGCCGCTGGCCGAGCGCTCGGATCGGCAGCGCCAGCTTCGGCAGGCGGTCGATGTCGCGCACGAGGCGCTGGTGCGCGACGGCGACGGGCTGTCCCGGTCCGCCGTCGAGGCCGAGGTGGCGGAACAGGACGTCGCCGACGTGCCGGCGCAGCTCGAAGCGGTGAAGCAGTCGCTCGCCGATATCGGCAAGCGGCTGAACGAGCTGTCGCAGCAGCAGGTCGTGGCCGACCAGGCGTTCGGCGCGATCGACGGCCAGGCGAACGCGGCCGTCGCCGAGGCGAAACGGCAGGAGGCGCTGGCGGCGATGGGCGACGCGGCCGAACAGTATCTGGAGGCGGCCACCGCGAGCCGCTTGCTGAAGTGGGCGACGGATCGCTACCGCGACCAGAAGCAGGGGCCGATGCTCCGGCGCGCGGGCGAGATTTTCGCCGGGCTCACGCTGGGCGAATTCGCGAAGCTGACCGTGGACACCGAACGAACGCCGCCCGCGCTGTATGCGCGGCGCACGAGGGGAACGTCGGTCGAGGTCGCGGGGCTCAGCGAAGGGACGCGCGATCAGCTGTTCCTCGCGCTGCGGATCGCGGCGCTGGAGTTGCAGCTCGGCAGCCGCACGGCGCTGCCGTTCGTCGCCGACGACCTGTTCATCAATTTCGACGATGCGCGCGCGAAGGCCGGGCTCGATGCGTTGCGCGATCTGTCGACGCGCACGCAGGTGCTGTTCCTGACGCACCACGACCACCTGCTGCCGCTCGTGAGGGACGTATTCGGCGCGCGGGTCAACGTGGTCGAGTTGCAGCGCGCGCCGGCCGGCGCGTGACACGGGGTACGCCGGGATGCCGGCGCACGGGAAGGGTCATCGCGTACAGGTAGTATGAGCAGTTCCGAAACGCACGCGGCCGGTTCGACGGCCGCGGGTCTGGCCACACGAGGGGGGAATATGAAGAAGCTGGTAGCCGCGATTGCGTTCGCGGCGGACAAGCATCGCAATCAGCGGCGCAAGGATGAAGAGGCGTCGCCGTACATCAATCATCCGATCGCGCTTGCCGACGTGCTGGCCAACGAGGCCGGCGTCGAGGACGAACGCGTGATCGTCGCGGCCGTGTTGCACGACACGGTCGAGGATACGGAGACGACCGAGCAGGAGTTGCTGCGGCTGTTCGGCAAGGACGTGGCGGACATCGTGATGGAAGTCACCGACGACAAGTCGCTGCCGAAGGAGGAGCGCAAGCGTCTGCAGGTCGAGCACGCGGCCACCATCAGCCGGCGCGCGAAGCTCGTGAAGCTGGCCGACAAGATCTGCAACCTGCGAGACATCGCCCGGCATCCGCCCGCGGACTGGCCGCTCGAACGCAAGCAGGCGTACTTCGACTGGGCGAAGTCGGTCGTCGACCCGATGCGCGGCGTCCATCCCGGTCTCGAGGCGATCTTCGACACCGCGTACGCCGCGCGGCCGGCGGACTGACGCACGCGCATGTGCTCGGCCCGATTCGCCGCACGACAACCCGCTGCCGTGGCGGGTGTCGACGTCGGCGGCGACAGGAAGCTGTGCGATCTCGTGATCCTGCGTGGCTCGACGGTCGTCTGCCGGGAAGCGCGGATCGCGCCCGAGTCGCTGCCCGCACTGTGTCTCTCCCATGATGTCGTCGCCGTCGGCGTCGACGCACCGAGCCTGTGGTGGACCGGGAGCGGCCGCCGCGCGGCCGAGCAGGCGCTCGCGCGCGAACGGATCTCGTGCTTCCCGACCCCGTCGCGGGAGCAGGCCGTCGCGAGCACGTCGGGCTTCTTCGACTGGATGTTCATGGGGGAGCGCGTCTACCGCGCGCTCGCGGACGCTTATCCGTTATTGACCGACGCGCGCTACGCGGGTGGGCGGGCGAGCTTCGAAACCTATCCTTATGCGATTACCTGCGCGATGCTGGGCAAGGCCGTGGCGTCGGCGAAGCAGAAGCGCAACCAGCGCCGGCAACTGCTGGAGCGGCTGGGCATCGACGTATCGACGCTGCGCTCCGTCGATGCGCGCGATGCGACCCTGTGCGCATTGACGGCGCAATACGTAATCGACGGGAACGCGCATGCGTACGGCGATGCGGCGGGCGGATACATCCGCGTGCCGATGATGCGCGAGACGATCGTGCTGGATGCGTCGTAGCGGCGACGTGCGGCTCCGCGCGGGGTGACGGTCGCACGGTGGTCGCTTCGTGCGGGAACCGGCGGCAGGCCCGGCGATGCAGGGGAAGCAGCTAACGGTTGTCGGTGGGCACGACGTGAGTCCGGTGCACCGCGTGGTTCCGGTCGAGCCGGTTCAATCCTCGAGGATGGATGTCGGCACGCTGGACAGGTCGCAGGCTTGTGCTTGCTCGAAGTAGCTGTCCGCATCGTCGATCATCACGACCGCGACGTCGATCAGCTCGTCCAGCCGTTGCAGCAGCGATTCCCGCCACTCGATGTCTTCGTCGCGCTCGGGCGTCTTGTCCAGTTGCTCGATGATCGAGTCGGCCGTCTGCAGGAATGGAATTGCCTGCTGATAGTTTTCGATCGAGACCAGCGCTGCATTGCGTGCGCCGACGAGCCGCTCGCGATGCGTGTCCGCCAGTTCGGATTCGCCGCTGATGCGCGGCAACATGTCCGAGATGCGCTGCAGAAGCGGCGGCACCTGTTGTTCCAGCAGGATCGCGCGCTCGCGCAGTGCGGCATATTCGTCGCGAAGGTCGGCGTCGCCGGGTTGAGTCGTGCTGTCCATCATCGATATGAGTGCGTGGTTCGGTCGCGGCATGATACTCGACCGCGCCGGGTTCCTTGCCGGTTCCGCGCCCTCCTATATATGGGACGGAAGAGACGTGTTCGTCATATCTTTGGAGGGCGGCGCGTGTTGCGTTTTACCGCCCGTCGAGCGCAAAGCCTCCGTGCGCGGCAGCGCACGGAGGCTTTTTCAAACTTTCTTCACAAAGCGCTTGCGTGGATGGGGGCGGGTGCTTAGAATCACGCCTCTTTCGCGCTAACGGAAACGCAGCGCGGGAGGAAGGGAAGCAGTGCTGTTGAGGTTCGGCGGTAGCGAGCCTCGGCGGTACGGAAGTTGAGCCCCGCGGTCGCAACGAAGTCGTTCAGAAAGTTGTTGACGAGCTGCGAAACACGGTTCATAATCTCGCTTCTCTGCTGCTGAAAACGCAGCGCTGCTGAGAAACACGAAGTTTCTCGCAGAAATGCTCTTTAAAAATTAACAGCCGATAAGTGTGGGCGCTTGATGA
>NZ_BCPP01000588.1:0-4511 GCF_016586125.1 Burkholderia sp. E168m23 | reverse complement strand
CGCCGGCCGCCTTTTCGTCGTCGGTCAAGTACGTATCACGATGATCGGGCTCGCCTTCGAGCACGCGAGTCAGGCAGGTACCGCACACGCCTTGCTCGCACGACGTCAGCACGTCGACGCCGTTCGCCGCCAGCGCCGCGATCACCGTGCATTCGGCCGGCACGTCGATCACCTTGCCGCTGCTCGCGATTTGCACCTGGAATGCGCGGTCGGCGCCGGACGACACGACCGCGCCGCCGAAGAACTCATAGTGCAGCCGGGCTTCGCTCCACTCGCGCTCGCGCGCGGCGTTCAGCACCGCATCCATGAAGCCGCGCGGGCCGCATACGTACAGATGCGTGCCGTCGGGCGCGCCGGCGAGCACGGCAGCCAGATCGAAGCGTTGCGCGGGATCGCCGTCGTCGACGTGGAAGCGGACGCGATCGTGAAACCCTGCCGCATTGATCCGCTCGACGAAGGCCATGCGATCGGTCGAACGCGCGCAGTAATGCATGTCGAACGGCATGCCGGCCGAAAACAGCCGTTCCGCCATGGCGAGAATCGGCGTGACACCGATCCCGCCGGCGAACAGCAGATGGTGCGGCGCGTCGGGCGCGAGCGGGAATTGATTGCGCGGCAGGCCAATCCGCACGGTATCGCCTTGCCGGATTTCGTCGTGAATCGCGCGCGACCCGCCGCGGCCATCGGCCTCGCGCAGCACCGCGATCTGGTAGCGATCGCGTTGCTCCGGATGGTTGCACAGCGAGTACTGGCGCACGAGCCCGCCCGGCAGATGCACGTCGATATGGGCGCCGGCGTCGAAGCGCGGCAAGGGCGAGCCGTCATCGCTGACGAGTTCGAAGCCGCAGATGTCGCGCGCTTCCTGCCACTTGCGCGCGACCCGAACCGTCAAGGTCGCGCCGCTCATGACGCCGCCTTGACCTGCGCGACCGGAATCACGGGCCGCTGCGGGCTCGCCGCGTGTTCGGCGGCGAGCAGCCGGTCGATCACCTTGCGCGACAGCACGCCGCCGGCATCGATGTTGAGCTTGAGGAGCGTGCGCTCGGGCCATTGCTCGAGATTGCGCTGCTGGCGCTCGAGCATTTCGAGATCCTCCGCGAAGATCTTGCCCTGGCCTTCGCGGATCTCGGCGGTCAGCGCGGCGTCGTCGGGCCGGAAGTTGCGCGCCATCCCCCAGAAGTACCAGATCGACGTGTCGGTCTCGGGCGTGATGAAGTCGACCACGATCGACGACGCCTTCTTGTTCGGCGGCGCATCGTAGCCGCCGTGGCCCGCATGCGCGACGCCTACTTCGATCATCACGTGGCTCGGCGGCGTGAAGCGGCAGATCTGCCAGCGGTCGACCGGGATGTCGTCGGCGAGCCCGTTGCCGCGCAGCGCCATTCGCCAGAACGGCGGCGGCATCACGTTTTCCATGAAGCGGCTCGTGACGACTTCGTCGCCATGGCTGGTGGTCTTCGGCGGCGCTTCGTCGATCTCCTTCTGGCCGATGCTCGACGCATGCACGTAGGTTTCGTGCGTGAGGTCCATCAGGTTGTCGATCATCAGCCGGTAATCGCAGCGGATGTGATACAGGCCGCCGCCGTGCGCCCAGGCCGGGTCCTCGGCCCAGGCCAGCGCCGGCAGTTTGGCGGGATCGGCTTCGGACGCATCGCCCGGCCAGACCCACACGAAGCCGTACCGCTCGACCGCCGGGAAGCTGCGAATCGACGGAAACCCGCCGACCCGCTGGCCCGGCATGCCGGCCGGCTTGCCGTTGCAGCCCATTTCGAGCCCGTGATAGCCGCACACGAGCACGCCGTCGCGCACGAACCCGAGCGACAGCGGCGCGCCGCGGTGCGGACAGAAATCCTCGAGCGCCGCGACCTGGCCGTCCGCCGCGCGGTACAGCACCATCGATTCGTTGCAGATCTTGCGGCCCAGCGGCTTGCCGTCGATCTCGTCGGGCGTGCACGCCACGTACCACGCGTTCTTGAGAAACATGTTCCTTGTCTCCTTCGGGACGGTGCCGCCGGGGAAGCGGCCCGATCTTCATTCCGTGTACTGAATGAGATTCAGTGTACTCATCGATATGGGCCGGAGCAAGGCGGGCGGTATACTGGTTTTCCCGGGAAATGGCGCGACGCAGCGCCATGCCGCCGGTGCGCGCAACCGGTGCGTGCCGCCTAAGTCATCGACTCATTCATGGAAAAAACGACTCCCGCCGACCTGCCGGCTTTCCCGATCGACCTGTACGACGAACCCGGGCACCTGATCCGGCGCGCGCACCAGATCGCGGTCGCGATGTTCTACGAGAAGCTGGGCCGGGACGTGACGCCCGTGCAGTACGCGGTGCTGCGGATGCTGTACGAGAATCCGGGGCTCGATCAGGTGACGCTCGCGCAGCGGGTCGCGCTCGACACGTCGACCACGGCCGATCTCGCGGTGCGGCTCGAAGCGAAGGGATTGATCGTCCGCGAAGTGCTGCCGCGGCGTCAGCGGCGCCTGCTGTTGACGCCGGCGGGCGTCGAGCTGCTCACCCACCTGATTCCGTCGGTGACGGAGTTGCGGGCCGGGCTGTTCGACGGGATGGGCGAGGACGATTCGCAGGAACTGATGCGCCTGCTACGCAAGTTCGTGCATTTGAACAACGAGCAGAGCCGCGCGCCGCTGCGGGTGAGCGAGGATTCGTAGCGGCGCGGCGCCCGGCGCGATGGCGCAGAAGGGCGGCGTGCGCCGCCCTGGCCGTCAGCCGCGTGATGCTTCGCCTTCCAGCCGCCGCACCGCTTCCGCGACTTCGTTCCTGAAGCGCACCAGCGCCGCCTGCTCCGGCGCCGGCGGCTGCACGGCGGCCCACAGCATGTCGATCAACTGCGTGGCCGTCGTTTCCGTATCGAGCTTGCGGTGCCCGAGGATCGCATCCCACAGCACGTGCTCCATCGGCCCGAACACCATCGAGCGCAGCAGGCTCAGCGGCAGATCCGCGCGAACCTGCCCGGCCGCCTGGCCGCGTGCGAGCACGTCCATCAGCGGCGCCGTGTAGCGGCGTTGCAGCGCGGTGAGCTCGTCGCTCAGCGCATGCTGCTTCGCGCGGCCTTCCGACAGCACCAGCGCGCACAGCCCCGTGCCGTTCACGAGCATCAGCCGCAGGTGGGTGCGCACGATGAACGCGAACTGCTGCTGCACCGACGCCTCCCGCGGCATCCCGTGTTCGAACGCGGCGATGATTTCGTCGTACCAGTCGGCGATCACGCGCGCGCACAGCTCGCGTTTGCCGCGGAAATAGCTGAACACCGTCGCCTCCGATACCCCCACGCGCTGCGCGATCTCGGCGGCCGTCGCATGCTCGTAACCTTTTTCGGCGAACACTTCACGGCCGGCGCGCAGGATGTCCTGCACGCGCTGCTGGGATTTGCGGCCGGCGGGTGCGCGCGACGAGTCGGCGCGGTCGGCTTTGGCGGTGGCGGTCATGGTGTCGGCGGGAGCGGCTGTCATGCTCGCATCATATCTGAGTATCACTCAGAAAACTATTGACGCCGAACCGGGCGAGGCGCGAAACTGTGCAAAATTTCCGCTGTATTGGTCAATGAATCGACGTATTCATTCGATTTGAGCGAAACTCAGAAATCGGTGAGTGCGACACACTTTCTGGAGACGGAGGAGACATGATCAACCTGCCCGGCGTGCAATTCATGCTCGGTGAAGACATCGAGATGCTGCGCGACGCCGTCGCGACGTTTGCGGCGAAGGAAATCACGCCGCGCGCGGCGGAGGTCGACCGCACCGACCAGTTCCCGATGGATCTGTGGAAGAAGTTCGGCGATCTCGGCGTGCTCGGCATGACCGTCTCCGAGGAATACGGCGGCGCGAACATGGGCTACACCGCGCACATGGTCGCGATGGAGGAGATCTCGCGCGCGTCGGCGTCGATCGGCCTGTCGTACGGCGCGCACTCGAACCTGTGCGTGAACCAGATCCACCGCAACGGCACCGAAGCGCAAAAGCAGAAATACCTGCCGAAGCTCGTGTCGGGCGAACACATCGGCGCGCTCGCGATGAGCGAGCCGAACGCCGGCTCCGACGTCGTCAGCATGAAGCTGCGCGCGGACAAGCGCGGCGACCGCTACGTGCTCAACGGTACGAAGATGTGGATCACCAACGGCCCCGATTGCGACACGCTGGTCGTCTACGCGAAGACCGATATCGAAGCCGGCCCGCGCGGCATCACCGCCTTCATTGTCGAGAAGGGGATGAAGGGCTTCTCGGTCGCGCAGAAGCTCGACAAGCTCGGCATGCGCGGTTCGCACACGGGCGAGCTGGTGTTCCAGGACGTCGAGGTGCCGGAAGAGAACATCCTCGGCCAGTTGAACGGCGGCGTGAAGGTGCTGATGAGCGGCCTCGACTACGAGCGCGCGGTGCTGTCGGGTGGGCCGACGGGCATCATGGCCGCGTGTCTCGACGCGGTCGTGCCGTACATCCACGACCGCAAGCAGTTCGGCCAGGCGATCGGCGAATTCCAGCTGATCCAGGGC
>NZ_BCPP01000587.1:0-4516 GCF_016586125.1 Burkholderia sp. E168m23 | reverse complement strand
ACGACGAAGACGACGAGGACGCTGCTGAAGCCGAACGTGTAACCGATCATGAAGGTTCTCCCTGCGGATGGGCGGGGGCGGGCGCGTCGTAGAGCGGCGCAACCGTCAGCGTCAGCCCGTGGCGGCCGGTGACGCGCACGCGGCAGCCGGCGGCCAGCGGCGTGCTGCTCGCCACGCGCCAGCGCTCGCCGTGCACGCGCGCCCAGCCGGCGGCCGACGAGGGTGCACCGGCCGCGCCTGGCGGCTGGTCCGGCTGCAGGCCGTCGTCGAGCACTTCGCCGATGCTGCCGAGCATCGCCTCGGCGCCCGTCACGACCGGGCGCCGCCGCGCGCGCAGCGCGACGCTCGACACGCCCGCGACGAGCAGCGCGCCGCCGAGCGCGAGGCTCGCGATCACGGGCCACGGAATCCCGTAGCCGGGCACGTCGGTGTCGATCAGCATCAGCGCGCCGATCGTGAACGCGACGATGCCGCCGAACCCCAGCACGCCGAAGGTCGGCAGGAACGCCTCCGCGACGAGGCAGCCGAGCCCGAGCAATACGAGGCCGAGGCCCGCATAGCTGACCGGCAGCAACTGCATCGCGAACAGCCCGACCAGCAGGCAGATCGTGCCGGCGACGCCCGGCAGCACGAAACCGGGGTTCGCGAATTCGAAGAAGAGGCCGTAGATGCCGATCGTCAGCAGGATCAGCGCGACGTTCGGATCGGCGATGATCGCGAGGAAGCGGCTGCGCCAGTCGGGCGCGAGCACGACGAGCGGCGCGTGCGCGGTCGCCAGATGCAGCGTGCCGGCGGTCGTCGTCACCGCGCGGCCGTCGAGCTGGCGCGCGAGATCGGCCGGGTCCTGCGCGATCAGGTCGACCACATGCTGCGCGCGCGCCTCGTTCGCCGACAGGCTCACGGCCTCGCGCACCGCGCGCTCGGCCCATTCGGCGTTGCGTCCGCGCAATTGCGCGAGGCCGCGGATGTATGCGGACGCGTCCTGCATCGCCTTGCGGATCTCGGTCGATTGCGTGTCGGTCAGCAGCATGGCGGCCGCGTCCGACACGCCAGACGCACCGGACGCACCCGATGCGCCAGTCGGTCGCGGTGCACCGGGATTCGCGCCCGGCGGTGCGCCACCGCCGATGCCGAACTGCACGGGCGACGCCGCGCCGAGGTTGGTGCCGGGCGCCATCGCCGCGACGTGGCTCGCATAGACGATGTAGGTGCCCGCGCTCGCCGCCCGCGCGCCGCCCGGCGCGACGAACGCGGCGACCGGCACCGGCGAGCCGAGGATGGCCTTGATGATCTGCCGCATCGACGTATCGAGGCCGCCGGGCGTGTCGAGCTGCAGGATCGCGAGCGGCGCGTGCTCGCGGGCCGCACGGTCGAGCGAACGCACGATGAAATCGGCGCTGGCCGGCCCGATCGCGCCGTTGACGGGAATCACGACGACCGGGTGCGCGGCGGGCGCGTCGGCCGCTGGCGGCGCGGCAACCGCGGCGCACACGACGAGCAGCGCCGCGAACAGCGCGGCGCGCGCGACCCGCGCGGACAGCGGGTGACGGGGGCGGCCGTCGGGCGCGGCAGGCGCCGGCGGCGGGCCATGACGATGAAAGCGCATCGGGACGTCCGGGCGGCGCGCGGCCGCGTGCCGTCCGGCTGGCGGAAAGGGCGTGGGCCCGATGCTTGAAGATTAGGCGGTTTCGGCCGAAAGCGCGAAGGCGAGGCAGGACTGGCCGCGCATTCAGCCGGCGCCGCCGCCGCGCGCGAGCGCTTCTTCCCGAAACTCGGCCGGGCTGCGCCCGCTCCACTTGCGAAACGCGCGGTAGAACGCGCTCGGCTCCGCGAAACCGGTCGCGGCCGCGACGTCGGCGATCGTGCGGGCCGGGTCGGCCAGCGCCTCGAACGCGAGATCGCGCCTTAGCGTGTCCTTGATCGACTGGTACGCGTGGCCTTCCTGATGCAGCTTGCGGCGCAGCGTGGCTTCGGCCACGTGCAGCCGCGCGGCCATCCCGCCCGCGCCCGGCCACGCGGCGGGCGGCATTCCGCGCAGCACCGCGCGCACCCGCTGCGCGAGCGCGTTCGGGTTGCGGTACTTGACGATGAAGCTGGCCGGCGCGTTGCGCAGGAACGTTTTCAGCGTCTTCGCGTTCTGCACGACCGGCAGCGTCGCGAATTCGGGATCGAAATCGACATACGAATCGGGCTCGTTGAACCGCATGTCGTCGCAGAACATCGACGGGTATTCGTGGTCGGCCGGCGGCGTATCGCAGCGGAAGCTCGCGTGCAGCAGCGGTATGCGCCGGCCGATCAGCCAGCAGGTGAGCCCGTACACGATGATGAAATAGGTCGCGTACGTGAACATCGCGGGCGTCGCGCCGTTGTTGCGGTGCACGAAACGCAGCCGCACGCGCTGCGGGTTCGCGTCGAGCTCCGCGTGCAGGTCGTCGAGCACGCAGTGCATGAAGTTCACCGCGCGCGCCATCGCGTGCAGCCCGTCGCGTGCGGACAGCGCCGCCTGGCTCATCGCGATGAAGCTGCCGCTGCGCATCGGATGGCGATCCTGCCCGAAAAACTCGTCGTCGAGCGTGCGCGCGATCGCGTTCCACAGCGCGCCGTATTGCTGCGCGGACACGCGTGCGCGCGGCTGCGCGAGCAGCGCGGGCGCGATGCCGGCCTGCGCGAGCAGCGGCTCGGCCGCGACGCCGCGCCGCGTGGCCAGCGACACGCTGTGCGCGACGAGGCTGATCGCGACGGTTCCCTTGTCTTCCTGCTTCATCGGTGTCGCCGGTGTGGCAAAAACGCTCAGTGTAAATGAGCGACGCGAGCATCGAACAGTCGCGCGCGCTTGCCTACACTTGTTGCATCGAAACGCAAGGACGGTCGCGCCCGGCGGCCGCGGGAGACTGCAGCACCATGGACGAGCTTTACACCGAAGATCAGCGGATGATCCGCGACGCCGCGCGCGCTTTCGCCACCGAGATGCTGGCGCCGAACGCCGCGCAGTGGGACCACGACGCGCACCTGCCCGACGCGATCGTCGCGCAGCTCGGCGAGCTCGGCCTGCTCGGGATGATCGTGCCGCAGGAACTGGGCGGCTCGTATACGGATTACGTGGCGTATGCGCTGGCGATGGAGGAAGTCGCGGCCGGCGACGCCGCGTGCGCGACGATGATGAGCGTGCACAACTCGGTCGGCTGCGGGCCGATCCTCGGCTTCGGCACGCCCGCGCAGAAGGATCGCTGGCTGGCCGACATGGCGGCCGGCCGCGTGATCGGCGCATTCTGCCTGACCGAGCCGCATGCCGGTTCCGAGGCGAACAACCTGCGCACGCGGGCCGAACTGCGCGACGGCCAATGGGTGCTGAACGGCGCGAAGCAGTTCGTGACCAACGGCCAGCGCGCCGGTGTCGCGATCGTTTTTGCCATGACGGACCCGGAAGCCGGCAAGCGCGGCATTTCCGCGTTCCTGGTGCCGACCGACACGCCCGGCTTCATCGTCGGCAAGCCCGAGAAGAAGATGGGCATCCGCGCATCGGATACGTGCCCGATCACGTTCGAGAACTGCGCGATTCCGGAAGAGAACCTGCTCGGCAATCGCGGCGAAGGGTTGAAGATCGCGCTGTCGAACCTCGAAGGCGGGCGCATCGGCATCGCCGCGCAGGCGCTCGGCATCGCGCGCGCCGCGTTCGACAAGGCGCGCCGCTATGCGGGCGAGCGCGTGCAGTTCGGCAAGCCGATCGCCGAGCATCAGGCGATCCAGCAGAAGCTCGCCGACATGGCCGTGCAGATCAACGCCGCGCGCCTGCTCGTGCATCACGCGGCGAAGCTGCGCACGGCCGGGCTGCCGTGTCTGTCGGAAGCGTCGCAGGCGAAGCTGTTCGCGTCCGAGATGGCCGAGCGCGTGTGTTCGGATGCGATCCAGATCCACGGCGGCTACGGCTACCTGGTCGATTACGAAGTCGAGCGTCACTATCGCGACGCGCGCATCACGCAGATTTACGAAGGCACCAGCGAAGTGCAGCGGATGGTGATCGCGCGGCAGCTGTGAGCCGCGACGTGCGCCCATCCGGCATCACGCAGTCGAACAAACGGTCGAACAAGCAGGCACACGAGACAGGCACGAGGGCAGCGCGGCAAACGCGGCACGCAACGACGTGACCGTGCGCCGTGCAACACGGAACCGGGCAAGTGCCGCAGCACCTGCGCCGGTTGACCGCTGGGCATGGAGACTGGACGGAGACGACACATGACGGTACAGGCATTCCTGGACGCACGCGACTTCCTGCTGCGCCATCGCACCGACTACGACACCGCGTATCGCGATTTCGCATGGCCGGTGCTCGATGCGTTCAACTGGGCGCTCGACTACTTCGACCCGATGGCGCGCGGCAACGACCAGCCCGCGCTGTGGATCGTCGATGCGGCGACCGGCACGGGCGATCCGTATTCGTTCGCGCAGATGTCCGAGCGTTCGTCGCGGATCGCGAACTGGTTGCGTTCGATCGGCGTCGGGCGCGGCGACCGCATCC
>NZ_BCPP01000586.1:0-4544 GCF_016586125.1 Burkholderia sp. E168m23 | reverse complement strand
GATCCTCCCGCTCGTGAAGCGGATCGGCGCGAAGCTGATCGCGATCACGGGCCGTGCGGGCTCGAGCCTCGGCACGCTCGCCGACGTGAACCTGAACGCCGCGGTGTCGAAGGAAGCGTGCCCGCTGAACCTCGCGCCCACCGCGAGCACGACTGCCGCGCTCGCGCTCGGCGACGCGCTCGCCGTCGCCGTGCTCGACGCGCGCGGCTTCGGCTCGGAAGATTTCGCGCGCTCGCATCCGGGCGGCGCGCTCGGCCGGCGCCTGCTCACCTACGTGCGCGACGTGATGCGCTCGGGCGACGACGTCCCGTCCGTCGGGCTGAATGCGACGCTGTCGGACGCGCTGTTCCAGATCACCGCGAAGCGCCTCGGCATGACGGCCGTCGTCGACGCCGACGGCAAGGTCGCCGGCATCTTCACCGACGGCGACCTGCGCCGCGTGCTCGCCCGCGACGGCGACTTCCGCACGCTGCCGATCACCGAAGTCATGACGCGCGACCCGCGCACGATCGCGCCGGACCACCTGGCGGTCGAGGCCGTGGAACTGATGGAGCGCCACCGGATCAACCAGATGCTGGTCGTCGATGCCGACGGCGCGCTGATCGGCGCGCTGAACATGCACGACCTGTTTTCGAAGAAGGTGATCTGATGAGCGCAGCGCTGACTGCGGCCGAACGCGCGAGCCGCGTGAAGCTGATGATTTTCGACGTCGACGGCGTGCTGACCGACGGCGGACTGCTGTTTACCGCGGCCGGCGACGCGATGAAGTCGTTCAATTCGCTCGACGGCCACGGCGTGAAGCTGCTCGGCGAAGCCGGCATCGCGACCGCGATCATCACGGGCCGCCGCTCGGAGATCGTCGCGGCCCGCGCGAAGGAAATGAAGATCGCGCACCTGTTCCAGGGCGTCGAAAACAAGCTCACCGTGTTCGGCGAGCTGATCGCGTCGCTCGGCCTGACGGCCGACGCCTGCGGCTACATGGGCGACGACTGGCCCGACCTGCCGGTGATGCTGCGCTGCGGCTTCGCGACGGCCCCCGCGAACGCGCACCCCGAGGTGATCGCCCGCGCGCACTGGGTCGCCGAGGCCCGCGGCGGCCACGGCGCCGTGCGCGAGGTCTGCGATGCGATCCTGCGCGCGCAGCGCCGCTACGACGCGCTGCTCGCCGCCGCCTGCGGAGCCTGACCGATGAGCACGCATTTCCGCTGGACCCAGATGCTGCCGCTCGCCGCGGTCGCCGCGCTCGCAGGCATCACGTGGTGGCTGCTGCAGGCCACGCTGCCGCCGCCCGGCGAGGGCATCGCGCAGCCGAAGCGCCACACGCCCGACTATTTCGCGGACAACTTCTCGGTCACCGAGCTCGACCAGACCGGCACGACCCAGTACCGGCTGACGGCCGCGAAGCTGGTCCATTACGAAGACACCGAAGGCAGCGACCTGACCGATCCGGCCATGCGCGCGTTCCAGCCCGGCAAGCCGGTCGTGACGACCACCGCGAAGCGCGGCACCGTCAACGGCGACGTGTCGATCGTCGATTTGTACGACGATGCGCGCATCCTGCGCGCGGCCGGCGGCGGCGATCCGCAGATGCAGGCCGATTCCCAGCATTTCCGGATCTTCGTCAATGACGATGTGATCCAGACCGAAAAGCCGGTTAAACTTCAGCGCGGCCTGTCGCTCGTCAACGCGACCGACGGCATGAAGTACAACAACGTCACCCGGGTCATCGAGCTTTACGGCAACGTGCGCGGCACGATCGCCGCGGCGGACACGTCCGGCGGCTCGAAAGGTCAACCCAAGTGACGCATCCCTCACGTGACTGCATGAACGAACCGTTCCCTCGACAGATTTCCGGCGGCGCTGCGCGCGCCGTCCGCGCCGCGCTCGCCGCGACGCTCGTGGCGCTCCCGCTCGTCGGGCTGGCGCCGCTCGCCCATGCCGAGAAGGCCGACCAGAACAAGCCGATCAACGTCGAGGCCGACAACCTGACCTATGACGATCTGAAGCAGGTGACGGTCGCGACCGGCAACGTCGTGATCACGAAGGGCACGATCATCATCAAGGGCGATCGCGTCGAAGTGCGCCAGGACCCGGAAGGCTATCAGTACGCGACGTCGTTCGGCAGCGGCAAGAAGCACGCGACGTTCCGCCAGAAGCGCGAAGGCCTCGACGAATACATCGACGGCGACGCCGAGCGCATCGACTACGACGGCAAGCAGGATCTCACCACGCTGACCACCGCCGCGACCGTGCGCCGCCTGCAGGGCACGTCGACGATCGCCGATACCGTGCACGGCAGCGTGATCACGTACGACGGCCAGCGCGACTTCTACACCGCGAAGGGCGGCAAGGACGTCGCGGCGCCGGGCAACCCGAACGGCCGCGTGCGCGCGATGCTGTCGCCGAAGAACGGCGGCCCCGCGCCGCTGAACGGGGCGCCGGCCAAGCTGTCGCCGTCGACCACGATCCAGGGGGCGCCGGGCCAATGAACGCGCTCCCGAACCGCCAGCCGGCCGGCACCACGAGCTCGCTCGTCGTCCGCAACCTGAAGAAGCGCTACGGCTCGCGCACGGTCGTCAAGGACGTGTCGCTCGACGTGAAGAGCGGCGAAGTCGTCGGTCTGCTCGGCCCGAACGGCGCCGGCAAGACCACGTCGTTCTACATGATCGTCGGCCTCGTGCCGACGGACGCGGGCGAAATCTCGCTGAACGGCAGCTCGATCAGCCTGCTGCCGATCCACAAGCGCGCGTCGCTCGGCCTGTCGTACCTGCCGCAGGAAGCGTCCGTGTTCCGCAAGCTGACCGTCGAGGAAAACATCCGCGCGGTGCTCGAACTGCAGCACGGCGAGGACGGCAAGCGGCTGTCGAAGGACGCGATCTCGTCGCGTACCGAAGCGCTGCTCGACGAGCTGCAGATCGGCCACCTGCGCGAGAACCCCGCGCTGTCGCTGTCGGGCGGTGAACGGCGCCGCGTCGAAATCGCGCGCGCCCTCGCGACCAACCCGAGCTTCATCCTGCTCGACGAACCGTTCGCCGGCGTCGATCCGATCGCGGTGCTCGAGATCCAGAAGATCGTCAAGTTCCTGAAACAGCGCAACATCGGCGTGCTGATCACGGACCACAACGTCCGCGAAACGCTCGGCATCTGCGACCACGCGTACATCATCAGCGACGGTTCGGTGCTGGCCGCCGGCGCGCCGAGCGAAATCATCGAAAACGAAAGCGTGCGCCGCGTGTACCTCGGCGAACACTTCCGCATGTAACGTCCTCCTCGTGGCTGGCTGCACCCCGCCCGGCATCGCCGCGCGGGGCTGCGCCCCGCTTTGCATCCACGCCCGCGGCCCTGCCCGCGGCCGGGCGGCGCGCCGCGCGTAATCGCGGATGGCTCAATGCGCCTGGGTCGTGGCAAACTGCCGGTATGACTCCCTCCTTGCCATGAAAGCCAGCCTTCAACTCCGCCTGTCGCAACATCTTGCGCTGACGCCTCAGCTGCAGCAGTCGATCCGGCTCCTGCAGTTGTCGACGCTCGAATTGCAGCAGGAAGTCGCGATGGCCGTCGCGCAGAACCCACTACTCGAGAACGACGACGAATGGATCGCCAGCCCGCTGCGCGTCGCGGCGGACGGATCGCTGATCGCGCAGACGCCGCCCGCACAGAACACCGAGCCCACCGCGACCAACGGCAGCAGCACGTCCAGCGATCGCGCCGAGCGCGACGAGCCGGCCGGCGCCGACGAATACGACGGCTACGGGTCCGGTGACGGCAACGACGGCCCGCAGTGGAATCTCGACGAATACGGCCGCTCGAGCGGCGCGTCCGACGACGACGACCTGCCGCCGCTGCAGGTGCAGGAAGCCGCGACGTCGCTGCGCGATCATCTCTCGGCGCAGTTGCGCGTCACGCAGGCCGGCCCGCGCGATCGCGCGCTCGTGATGTTCCTGATCGAATCGCTCGACGACGACGGCTACCTGACCGCCACGCTCGACGAAGTGCTCGCCGACCTGCCGCCCGAACTGGAAATCGACGGCGACGAACTGAATGCGGCGCTCGCGCTGCTGCACAGCTTCGACCCGGCCGGCGTCGGCGCGCGCTCGGCCTCCGAATGCCTGAAGCTGCAGCTGCTGCGGCTCGATCCGTCCCCCACGCGCACGCTCGCGCTCGAGATCGTGTCGCAGCATCTCGAACTGCTCGCCGCACGCGACTTCACACGGTTGCGCAAGCACCTGAAGGCGAGCGACGACGCGCTGCGCGACGCGCACGCGCTGATCCGCTCGCTGGAGCCGTTCCCCGGCGCCGCCTACGGCAAGGCCGAGGCCGACTACGTCGTGCCCGACATCATCGTGAAGAAGGCCGGCCAGGGATGGCTCGCTGAGCTCAATCCGGAGGTCGTGCCGCGCCTGCGGATCAACAACCTGTACGCGAACATCCTGCGCAACAGCCGCGGCGATCCGTCGGCCGGATCGTTGAAGCAGCAGCTCCAGGAAGCACGCTGGTTGATCAAGAACATCCAGCAGCGTTTCGACACGATCCTGCGTGTCGCGCAG
>NZ_BCPP01000585.1:0-4548 GCF_016586125.1 Burkholderia sp. E168m23 | reverse complement strand
GCCATCGCGGGCGCTTGCCACATCGACACACCGGCCGCCGCCGCGGCGCCCGTCAGCGTCAGAAAATCACGTCGGTTCATCGCACATCCTCTGGTTCGCCGCCCGGCGCGTTGGCCGCGGCGACTGTCCGCTTCGTCGTCGTTCGCATCATTTCAGTTGATAGGCCGGATCCATCAGCAGCGCCTCGAGATACGCGCTGCCGGTCGAATCCGTGTCGATCGCCGCGACCGGCGAGAGTTGCAGCACCGCGTGCTGCAACTGCAGTTCGGTCGACAATCCCGCGATCGCCTGCGGCCGCGCCCGATACTGGGCCAGCCAGCGCTCGAGGTCGAAACGCAGTCCGCCGCGCGCGGGCTTCGCGGGCGTGCCGCGCGGGCCGGCGCCGGACGCCGCGTCGGCCACCGGCATCGCATGCGCACGCGCGTTCGGCGGCGGCGCGATCGTACGAGCCGGCGGTCGCATCCCGGCCGTCTCGGTCGCGCGGAACAGCTGCTCGACGAACTGCTTGCGCGACAGCAGCGTGGTGCTGTTGATCCACAGCGCGCCGCCCGGCCAGCCCTTCACGTTCGGCGGATAGAACAGGTTCTGCCCGAGCGTGCGCACGGTGTCCGCGAGCATCTGCGGATCGCCGTACGCCACGTCGAACAGCCGCACCGACCCGACGACGAATTCCGCCGGCGACTTGACCAGCACGCCGCGGTTGCGCGGATCCCAGAACGCGTCGGTCGACCACAGCGCGGCGAGCGCCGCGCGAATGTCGTAGCCGCTCGCGCGAAACCGTTCGGCCACCGCATCGAGCGTGCCGGGCTCCGGCGTATCGGACACGAACTCGCGCCACAGCTTGCCGGCGATGAAGCGCGCGGTGCCCGGCCGCTTCAGCAGGATGTCGAGAAAGTCGTCGCCGTCGAACGGCCCGGTTTCGCCGAGGATGGTCTTGTCGCCGGCATCGTGCCATTCGGGCCGCACCACGAAGCGCAGCGTGTCGGGATCGACGGTCCAGCCCGTCATCGCGCGCGCGGCTTCGGTCACGTCGTATTGCGTGTAGTGCCCTTCGCCGAGCGTGAACAGCTCCATCACCTCGCGCGCGAAATTCTCGTTCGGCCGCCCCTTGCGATTGCTCGCGCCGTCGAGATACTGGAGCATCGCCGGGTCCTTCGCGACCGCATGCAGCAGCGTGCCGAAGTTGCCGAGCGCCTCGCGGCGAAACAGCGCGTTCTGCGCGGCCATCGTCTGCGGGTACGGCACCTTGTCCTGCCCCGACGTGAAATGCCCATGCCAGAACAGTGTCATGCGTTCGGTGAGCGGCGACGGCGTCGCGACCATCTCGTTGACCCAGGCCGCCCGCAACGCATCGTAGCGGCGATTGCGCTCGCGCTGCTCGTCGCGCCGCATGTCGGGCGTCAGCGCCTGACGCTGCGCGCGCGTGGGCGGCGGCTCGGCGAGCCAGTCGGGCCACGTCGTGACGGGTTCGTGTCGCGCGCTGCCGAGCGTGTCGGCCACGACCTGCGCGCGCGTCATGCCGACGATGCGCGCGACCTCGGCGGGCGCGGGAGAGAAACCGGTGCGACTCAGGAAAAACAGCGCGTCGTCGGCATCGAGCGGCGACTGCATGGCAGGCGACGGCGCCGGTGCGGCAGCGTTCGCTTTCATCGTCATGGACTCCCGGAACGCACCGGCGGTGCGGATGCCCGTACAACGGCATTCGGCAGCCGAAAGTTGACGGAAAAAGTGCTACGAATTCTTTCCGCGCGGAGATTTCCGCGCAAGGCGAACGACGGCACGCGTCAGCGCTTGTACAACTCGCGAACGGCGTCTTCGATGTGCTGGCGTAACAGGTGCCGCTCTTCGGGCGTCATGTGCCCGTCGCGGCGGCGCTGTTCGAGATCGGGAGGCACGGCGGAACGGACCGTCATATCGGCGGCGCGATCGGGCTGCGGCGCTTTGCCGCGCGGCAGCTTGCGCGACGATGCGCCCTGCTCGGGGCGCTGCGCATACGCGAAGTTCGACGCATACGGACCGGCAAGCGCGATCGTCAGCATCAGTGCAATCCGGGCAGATCGCATGACCGTCCTCGCTTCTTTGGTCGATTTGTTCCCTTCGTCACGCGGCAACCGGTTACCTCTGGTACTTGAAAAACCCTGCGGAATTCGGGTGTACAAAGATGAAAGATGGAGTGCAGGGGAGTATCTACCGAATTTCGGCTTCGAGTAAAGGAATCTCTATAGCCTGCCTTTACTCGGCGCGACACTACGGGTAAATTTTGTAACCGACTGTAACGCACGAAAATCCCCGGCCGTGCGTCAATTCCCATTCGCGATAAGATGCCGATCATGGAAACGAAAAACCCCTCCAAGATTCTCGTCGTCGACGACGACCCTCGCCTGCGCGATCTGCTGCGCCGCTATCTCGGCGAACAGGGTTTCAACGTCTACGTCGCGGAAAACGCGACCGCGATGAACAAGCTCTGGGTGCGCGAGCGTTTCGACCTGCTCGTGCTCGACCTGATGCTGCCCGGCGAGGACGGCCTGTCGATCTGCCGCCGGCTGCGCGGCAGCAACGACCGCACGCCGATCATCATGCTCACCGCGAAGGGCGAGGACGTCGATCGCATCGTCGGCCTCGAGATGGGCGCCGACGATTACCTGCCGAAGCCGTTCAACCCGCGCGAACTGGTCGCGCGCATTCACGCGGTGCTGCGCCGCCAGGCGCCGGCCGAACTGCCGGGCGCCCCGTCGGAAACCACCGAGGTGTTCGAGTTCGGCGAATTCTCGCTGAATCTCGCCACGCGCACGCTGACGAAATCCGGCCAGGAAATTCCGCTGACCACCGGCGAATTCTCGGTGCTGAAAGTGTTCGCGCGTCATCCGCGCCAGCCGCTGTCGCGTGAAAAGCTGATGGAGCTCGCCCGCGGCCGCGAATACGAAGTGTTCGACCGCAGCCTCGACGTGCAGATCTCGCGCCTGCGCAAGCTGATCGAACCCGATCCGGGCAGCCCGCGCTTCATCCAGACCGTCTGGGGCCTCGGCTACGTGTTCATCCCGGACGGCGCCGCCTGAGCTTTTTCCTTCCCGGCTTCGCCCCGTCCACGGCCCGTCCCATGCGTATCGACCGGCGCCTTTTGCAGCTCGCGTTCGGCGGGCTGTTCTGGCGCACCTTCCTGCTGATCGCGCTGCTGATCTCGGTCAGTCTCGCCGCGTGGTTCCAGAGCTTTCGCGTGATCGAGCGCGAGCCGCGTGCGCAGCGCGTCGCGCTGCAGCTCGTCGCGGTCGTGAAGCTCACGCGCACCGCCCTGCTCTATTCCGATCCCGACTTGCGGCGCGCGCTGCTGCAGGATCTCGAGAGCAACGAGGGCGTGCGCGTGTACCCGCGCGAGAAAACCGACAAGTTCAAGCTGCAGCCCGACGAATCGCTGAATCGCCTGATCGAACACGACATCCGCAGCCGTCTCGGCGACGATACCGTGATCGCGCAGTCGGTCAACGACATTCCCGGCGTGTGGATCAGCTTCAAGATCGACGACGACGACTACTGGGTCGCGCTCGACCGCGACCAGCTCGACAACGTCACGGGCCTGCAGTGGGCCGGCTGGGGGCTGTTCGCGCTCGCGCTGTCGCTGTTCGGCTCCGCGTTCATCACGAGCCTCGTGAACCGGCCGTTCTCGCGGCTCGCGCTCGCCGCGCGCCAGGTCGGTTCGGGCCAGGCGCCCGAGCCGCTGCCCGAGCGCGGGATGGGCGTCGCGGCCGAAACCAACCGCAGCTTCAACCAGATGGTGCGCGACCTCGAACAACTCGAGGCCGATCGCGCGCTGATGCTCGCGGGCATCTCGCACGACCTGCGCACGCCGCTCGCGCGGCTGCGGCTCGAAACCGAGATGAGCCCGTCCGACCAGGCGACCAAGGACGCGATGGTCGACGACATCGAACAGATGGACCGCATCATCGCGGCCTTCATCGACTACGCGCGCCCGTCGCAGCGCAAGCCTGAGCCGGTCGACCTGTCGTCGATCGCGCACGAAGTCGCCGCGCGCGTGTCGGGCGAGGACGGCGTCGAGATCCGCACGCGGCTCGCGCCGAGCGCGATCATCGAAGCCGACGAAACCGACATGCGCCGCGTGATCGGCAATCTCGTCGAGAATGCGCGCAAATACGGCCAGAGCAAGCAGGACGGCATCTCGCGCATCACGCTCGAGACGCGCGTGTCGCATGCGCGCGTCGAGCTGTCGGTGAGCGACGAAGGCCCCGGCATCCCCGAGGATCAACTGCCGCTCGTGATGCGGCCGTTCTACCGCGTCGACACCGCGCGCACCAAGGCGGACGGCACGGGCCTCGGGATGGCGATCGTGCTGCGGCTCGTCGGCCGCTACCGCGGCGCGCTGCGCCTGCGCAACCGCCACCCGGACGCCGGCCTCGAAGTCACGCTCGAATTCCCCGGTGCCGGCAAGGCGCGTGCGACCGCGTGACGCGTTCGCGCACGCATCTTGCGCGTCACACTATCGACGCGGTTGACAAAAGCTATGAGAGTCGTTAGTCAAAATCTATTGAAGCGAGT
>NZ_BCPP01000584.1:0-4559 GCF_016586125.1 Burkholderia sp. E168m23 | reverse complement strand
CGCCTCGGCGCTCGTCTCCCTGCCGGCTGATGCGAATTCGCCACAGTCGCGCGCAGATTTCCGCTGATTTTCCCCCCGCATTGCGCTATCTTTCGCGCCCGGCACGCGTATGCCACGCCGCCGCCCGCCCGCGCGACCGCGCTCGCGCCGGGCCGCCGCGGTGCATCCGGCCATGGATACATTCCGCGAAGTTAATGCCGGCGCTATACCCGCAATAAGTGTGCGCAATTTTGACCGGACGAATGATCCGTAAAGATGGCTGCGCCCCATACGACGCAAGCACTCGGCTCCAAACAACAACGCTCGCGCCACTTATCGACTATCCGACAAAACCTGGAGATCCCATGAAAGCATTCGCTCGCCGTGCGTCGCGCACGTCCGTCAAGCTGATCGCCGCGGCCGCCTGCGTGGCGGCCGCCGCACCCGTCCATGCGCAATCGAGCGTCTCGCTCTACGGGCAGGTTGACGAATGGGTCGGCGCCACCAAGTTCCCCGGCGGCGATCGTGCGTGGAACGTGTCGGGCGGCGGCATGTCGACGTCGTACTGGGGCCTGCACGGCGCAGAGGATCTCGGCGACGGCTACAAGGCGATCTTCACGCTGGAGAGCTTCTTCCGTGCGCAGAACGGCCAGTACGGCCGCTTCCAGGGCGACACGTTCTTCGCGCGCAACGCGTACGTCGGCATCAGCTCGCCGTACGGCACGGTGACGGCGGGCCGCCTGACGACGCACCTGTTCCTGTCGACGATCCTGTTCAACCCGTTCTACGACTCGTACACCTTCTCGCCGATGGTGTATCACGTGTTCCTCGGCCTCGGCACGTTCCCGACCTATCCGAGCGACCAGGGCGCGGTCGGCGATTCGGGCTGGAACAACGCGGTGGGTTATACGTCGCCTTCGTTCGGTGGCCTGAATTTCGGCGCGATGTACGCACTCGGCAACCAGGCCGGCGACAACCGTTCGAAGAAGTGGAGCGCGCAGTTCAACTACGCGAACGGCCCGTTCGCGGCGACCGCCGTGTATCAGTACGTGAACTTCAACAACGGCCCGCAGGACCTGAGCGCGCTCGTGACCGGCATGAAGAGCCAGGGCATCGCGCTGGTCGGCGCGACCTACGACCTGAAGCTCGTGAAGCTGTTCGGCCAGTACATGTATACGAAGAACGACCAGGTCGCGGGCAGCTGGCACGTCAACACCGCGCAGGGCGGCGTGTCGGTGCCGATCGGCGTGGGCAACGCGATGGCGTCGTATGCGTATTCGCGCGACGCGGGCGGCCTCGACCAGACGCGCCAGACGTGGGCCGTCGGCTACGACTATCCGCTGTCCAAGCGCACCGACGTCTACGCGGCCTACATGAACGACCACATCAGCGGCCTGTCGACCGGCAACACGTTCGGCGCAGGCATCCGCGCGAAGTTCTGACGCGCACGCGCGATCGGTGCGCCGGACGCGCGCGTCAATCGCGTGTTTCGGCTGCATGTTTTCCGCCCGTCATTGCTACCCAAAACGGCGCCGTCACCCGCGGCGCCGTTTTGCCTTTCTTGACCTTTCTGTTTCCTCGCCTTTGTTACCCTATCTCGTAATTGGTTGATTCCCCCGGGATTGCGAGCTAGTTCGATGGATACCCTCGTCAGCATGAATGTGTTTCGCTACGTCGTCGAAGTGGGCAGCTTCGTCGGCGCGGCGGAGCGCATGCAGATGTCGGCGGCGATGGCGAGCAAGCACGTGATGCACCTCGAGCAGCAGCTCGGCGCGCGGCTGCTGCATCGCACGACACGACGCGTCGCGCCGACCGAGGCGGGACGCGAATACTATGAGCGCCTCGTGCAGGCGCTGTCCGAACTCGACGAAGCCGGCCAGGCCGTCGGCGCCGCGAGCGTGGTGCCGCAGGGGCGGTTGCGCGTGACGTCGCTGTCCGCGTTCGGGCTGCGGCACGTGATGCAGGCCGTCACCGATTACGCGGGCCGGTTCCCGGACGTGACCGTCGACATGACGCTGTCCGATCGCGTGGTCGACCTGATCGAGGAAGGCTACGACGTCGCGGTGCGCGCGGCGCCGAACGGATTGAAATCGTCGTCGCTGGTCGCGCGGCAGATCGCGACCGCGCACATCCTGCTGGTCGCGTCGCCCGAGTATCTCGAGAAACACGGCACGCCGCAGACGATCGCCGATCTCGCGAACCACAACTACCTGCGGCGCGATTCGAATTCGACGATGCTCGACTCGCTCGTGATCGACGCGGCCGCCGCGTCGCGCGTGAGCCTGAACGGCAACCTGATCGTGAACCATCTCGAAGGGCTGCGCGCGGCCGTGCTCGCCGGCGCGGGCATCGCGCTGCTCGGCACCGAAGTGGTCGGCGACGACATCGAATCGGGCCGGCTCGTGCCGGTGTTGCTCGATTCCGTGCCGCCGCACGAGGCGCCGATCTATGCGGTGTATGCGAGCCGTCGCCACGTGTCCGCGAAGGTGCGCTCGTTCGTCGATTTCCTGGCCGCGCGTTTCGAAGGGCAGTCGCTGTGCCCGTCGATCGAATCGCGGCTGCGCGTGCTGCCGATCACGCGGATGAAGCGCGCGGTCTGAGCCGCATCGTCGGCCCGTCCGCTGCCGCGGCGGGGCAATAAAAAAGCGCGAACCGCAACGGTTCGCGCTTTTTCGTTTGGTTCGACGATCTCGCGTCGATGGCGACCGCGCCGGGCGCCGCCTCCGTCAGCGCGGGATGCCGAGCCGCGCCTTCGCGTCGTCGTACTCGCGCTTGAGCCGCTCGACGAGCGTACCTACGCTCGGCAGGTCGTCCATCAGGCCGACGCCCTGGCCGGCACCCCAGATGTCCTTCCACGCCTTGGTCTTGTCGCTGCCGAAATTCATCTTGGTCTTGTCGGATTCCGGCAGCGCGTCCGGATCGAGGCCGGCCTTCTCGATGCTCTCGCGGATGTAGTTGCCGTGCACGCCGGTGAAGAGGTTCGTGTAGATGATGTCCGACGATTTCGCGTTCAGGATCGCGTGCTTGTAGTCGTCGATCGCGTGCGCTTCCTGCGTCGCGATGAAACGCGTGCCCATGTACGCGAAGTCGGCGCCCATCGCCTGCGCGGCGAGGATCGAGCCGCCGTTCGCGATCGAGCCGGACAGCACGATCGGGCCGTCGAAGATCTTGCGGACTTCGCCGACCAGCGCGAACGGCGACGTCGTGCCCGCGTGGCCGCCGGCGCCGGCCGCGACGAGGATCAGCCCGTCGACGCCCGCTTCGAGCGCCTTCTGCGCGTGCCGCAGGTTGATCACGTCGTGCAGCACGATGCCGCCGTAGCTGTGCACCGCGTCGACGATCTCGCGCGCCGGTGCGCGCAGGCTCGTGATGAAGATCGGCACCTTGTGCTCGACGCACACGCGCACGTCGTGTTCGAGCCGCGCGTTCGACTGGTGGACGATCTGGTTGACCGCGATCGGGCCGATCACCGCATCGGGATGTTTTGCCTTGTGGTCGGCGAGTTCCGACTGGATCTGCGTGAGCCACGCGTCGAGCAGTTCGGCCGGGCGCGCGTTGAGCGCGGGGAACGAACCGACGATGCCCGCCTTGCATTGCGCGAGCACGAGTTCGGGGTAGCTGACGATGAACATCGGCGACGCGATGACGGGGAGCGTCAGGTTCTGCAGGACGGTGGGCAATGCCATGTGATGTCTCCAGTCTCCGGGGGGCGTTGCGGTCGGACGGTGATTCGAGTGTATTGAGTGTAGCGGCGGAACGCGTTCGTTCATATTAATACGAACGGTCGTGCGATTCTACGCGAGCTTAACAAACTGCGCGGTGTGCCGGCAATCGAGTGAGTGTTCTCTTTCTACGGTTTCGGGTGCTTGGCCCGCTGTGAAGACGCGTCGTCGCTCCTAAAATAGCCGCCATAACAAACCAACGAGAAACAAACCATGTCGTTTGAGGCGTTTGCACCGTTTCGCGTGACGGTGCAGGACACCGACATTTTCGGTGTCAAAGGAGGCACGGGTCCGCCGCTGCTGTTGCTGCACGGCCATCCGCAGACCCACATGATCTGGCATCGCGTTGCGGCGACGCTCGCGAATCACTTCACGGTGATCGCCACCGACCTGCGCGGCTACGGCGCATCGGGCCGGCCGCCGAGCGACGCGCGGCACACGCCGTATTCGAAACGGGCGATGGCGGCGGACCAGGTCGCCGTGATGCGGCATTTCGGCTTCGAGCAGTTCCACGTGTGTGCGCACGATCGCGGCGCGCGGGTCGCGCACCGGCTCGCGCTCGACCACGCGGACGCCGTCGAGCGGATGATGCTGCTCGACATCGCGCCGACGCTCGCGATGTACGAGAAAACCGATCGCGCGTTCGCGACCGCGTATTTCCACTGGTTCTTCCTGATCCAGCCCGAGCCGCTGCCCGAGACGCTGGTGGGCGCGCAGACCGATGCGTACATCGAGCGCGTGATGGGCAACCGCTCGGCCGGGCTGGCGCCGTTCGCGCCCGAGGCGCTCGACGCGTACCGGGCGGCGCTCGCGCAGCCGGGCGCCGTGCATGCGATGTGCGAGGACTACCGCGCGTCC
>NZ_BCPP01000583.1:0-4563 GCF_016586125.1 Burkholderia sp. E168m23 | reverse complement strand
TCCGTCAAATCCAGCGTTTCCACGAACTGCGACAAATCAAGCGTCAGCGCCGCGATTGCGCCGCTGCGCATCGTATCGCTATTCAAGAAGCGCGTCGGTCCTGATCCACGCAGATAGGGTGCGTAGATTCGGAACTGTTGGCCACTCAGCCCGAGGTGCACGATAGTCTTGTCCCAGCACTGAACATCATCGGGCCATCCATGGACAAGGACCAGCGGCCGTCCGTCAAGCGGGCCCGATACTTCATAGGCCACTTCGAGTTCGCTGGTGCGACATGTCAGGAAGTTTCGTTGCGATCCGCGTGTGGCCTGCTCATCCGCGTCTGAAGTCATATCGATCTCCGAAAGGCGATTCAAAGATGCCGGCAAGCAGCATCGTGTGTTCCCGTTCGAAATGGCTTCCTACCAAATTTCGCGCGCAACGATTCCTCATGGAATCGTGAGTCTAAATAGACGCACCGACACACCGGAACCCAAAGCAACTTTGAAGCGCCTCCACCTGGAAGCGCTGAAAGGTTGCGGCTTTGCCGATATCGCGACCGATGGTCCGGACGTCGTACGGTTGCCGCATGACGATGATGCCGTCCTTGCCGATCAGCGATATCGAGCCGTGTTGTTCCAACCCTGCGAACAGCCTGTGGAAATATTCGAGGTTGATGGCAATCAGTGCGACACCGGCAAACGAACCATCCGGATTCGATATGCGCCGCTCTCCTCACCACTCATCGTGCACAGCCAAGCCGGACGTGACTTCGCATACGAAACCGGCCCGGCCCATTTACATGTGCAGTACCAAACTGACCGAAACCGGAAACGGCCCGGGTCTATCGAACGTGAAGCGCCGACAACCCGCTGCGCTCGCCCCTCCTCCCGGATTATTAAATGACGTGAGGAAATTGCGCTTCCGAAAGAATATGTGGGACGCGCCAGATCTGCATCGCCCATCAAGATCCCCGCCAATTTCAAATATCTGCGATTTGGTACCAGATGATCGAGTCCGCCCATCAGCCGGCCCGCGCGTCGGGAAAGCCGGTCGCGATCTCCGGGACTCGACGGCCAGACCCGCCATCCGCTCCGTGTAGTAGCTGGGCGGAACGCACCCACGAGCCTCCCGGACGGCGCCACGGCGCGGCCTCTTCGTCGATGGGCGCCGAACTTGTGGCGAATAGTCGGCGCGCCTGCTTCTTGAGGCGTTGAAGACGACGTTGTACCCCTCTGAGCAACTTTCTTACACGGGTAAAAGCGATGCAGAAAAAAGAAAAGCCCCGCCGAAGCGGGGCTTTTTCTGGAGGCGCGAGCCGGAGTCGAACCGGCCTAAACGGCTTTGCAGGCCGCTGCATAACCGCTTTGCTATCGCGCCAAAAGCGGACTGTCCGGATGCCGTGAGGCAAGCGACAGATTTTTATTCGAGGACCGGAAGTCCATCAAATAAAAAGGGAAGCGTGGCTTCCCCATTACTTGGAGCGGGAGACGAGTCTCGAACTCGCGACCTCAACCTTGGCAAGGTTGCGCTCTACCAACTGAGCTACTCCCGCATTGTCCTGCATCTGCAGCGCTTTGCCGTACCACGCGCTGCCAGAAAAATCTGGAGCGGGAGACGAGTCTCGAACTCGCGACCTCAACCTTGGCAAGGTTGCGCTCTACCAACTGAGCTACTCCCGCGTATTGCTACGCTACTGCTTCCCCGTCACACACTTACTTCGTCGTGCAGCGGAGAAGCGAGATTATGTCGAAGGCACATTCGTGTGTCAAGGGCTTTTCCAGCCCTTTTTACAAAAACCGCCGCCGCACCGGCGCGGCTCACGCACCGCCGCGCTCGCGAATCTGCGGCCAGGCGAGCTTCATGTAGTACAGCATCGACCAGATCGTCAGCACCGCGGCCAGATACATCAGCCACTTGCCCCACACGCGCGTATCGATCGTCACGACGCCGAGCGGCAGCGGCCCGTAAAACAGCAGCATCGGAATCGCGACCATCTGGCACGCGGTCTTGAACTTGCCGAGCTGGTTCACCGCGACGCTCTTCGACGCGCCGATCTGCGCCATCCACTCGCGCAGCGCCGAAATCGCGATCTCGCGACCGACGATCACCAGCGCGATCGCCGCGTCGACCCGCGAAATCTGCACGAGGATCAGCAGCGCGGCCGTCACCATCAGCTTGTCCGCCACCGGGTCGAGAAAGGCACCGAACGACGACGTCTGATTCCACTTGCGCGCGAGGAAGCCGTCGAACCAGTCGGTCAGCGCGGCGAGGATGAAGATCGCCGCCGCCGCGAGATTGCGGTGCGCGCCGCCCATCACCGTGTCCGGCAGATAGAACACGCCGACGACGAGCGGAATCAGCACGATCCGTACCCACGTCAGGAAAATCGGGAAATTGAACGGCATGGCATGCGGGACAGTAAAGGATTCGCAATTGTGCCGTGTCGACCGGCCTGCCACAAGAACGCTGGCAACGAGCCGGCCGCACGGCCGCGTCAGTGAAGCTGCTTGTAGATCTGCTCGGCGAGCGCGTGCGAAATGCCCTCGACGCTCGCCAGTTCCTCGACACTCGCAGCCACCACGCCGCGCAACCCGCCGAAGCGCGCGAGCAGCCGCTGCCGACGCTTCGCACCGACGCCTTCGAGCTCCTCGAGCCGCGACGTCTGGCGAGCCTTCGCCCGCTTCGCCCGCATGCCGGTGATCGCGAAACGGTGCGCCTCGTCGCGAATCTGCGCGACGAGCATCAGCGCGGCGCTCTCCTTGCCGAGTTCGAGCGGCGCGCGGCCGTCCGCGAACACCAGTGTCTCGAGGCCGACCTTGCGCCCCTCGCCTTTCGCGACGCCGACCAGCATCGACGTGTCGAGGCCGAGCTCGGTGAACACCTGCCGCGCGATCTCGACCTGACCCTTGCCGCCGTCGATCAGCACGATGTTCGGCAGCAGGCTCGACGCCTCGGCCTGGCGGGTCGACTCGCCGTCGATGCCGGCCGCTTCGTCGACGGCCGCCGCCTGCGCGGCCTGCTCGACCATCTTCTCGTAGCGGCGCGTGAGCACCTGCCGCATCGCCGCGTAATCGTCGCCCGGCGTGATGCCCGTGATGTTGTAGCGGCGGTATTCGCTCGACTGCATCTTGTGATGGTGATAAACGACACACGATGCCTGCGTCGCCTCGCCCATCGTATGGCTGATGTCGAAGCACTCGATCCGCAGCGTCGCGAGATCGTCGCTGTCGTAGCTGAGCGTGTCCGCCAGCGCGCGCGTGCGCGCCTGCTGCGAGCCCTGCTCGGACAGCAGCCGCGCGAGCGCGAGCCGTGCGTTCTGCTCGGCCATCGACAGCCACGCGCGCCGCTGTCCCTGCGGCTGCCGCACCAGCGACACCTTGTGACCGGCCTGCTCGGACAGCAGCTCCAGCAGGTCGCGACTCGCGGGCGCATGGCTGACGACGAGCACCGGCGGCACGCGGTTGCCGAGATAGTGCTGCGCGATGAATGCGTCGAGCACCTCGGCCTCGACCGACGCTGCCGCCGCGCCGCGCGCGCTGCCCGCCTCTTCCGCAGGCTGATCGGGCACCGTGTCGACCGGCGCGTCGGCCGTCGCATCGACCGCCTCCGCCGGCTCGACCTCTTCCCCGAGACCGCCTTCGGCGAGCGTCAGCGCACTTTCGACGTGCGTCGGGAAATACGCCTTGTCGCCGAGGTGCCGGCCGCCGCGCACCATCGCGAGGTTCACGCACACGCGTCCGCCCTGCGCGACGACGGCCAGGATGTCGACGTCGCTGTCGCTGCCGACCTCGATCGCCTGCTGGTGCAGCACCGTCGCAAGCGAGCTCATCTGGTTGCGCACGGCCGCCGCCTGCTCGAATTTCAGCTCGGCCGCGAACGCGTGCATCTTCTGCTCGAGCTCCTTCATCACTTCGGACTGCCGGCCGAGCAGGAAGCGCGCGGCGTTCGACACGTCGACCGCGTAATCCTCTTCGGAGATCGCGCCCACGCACGGCGCCGTGCAACGCCCGATCTGATGCAGCAGGCACGGCCGCGTGCGGTTGTTGAAGACCGAATCCTCGCAGGTGCGCAACTGGAACACGCGCTGCAGGATCTGGATGCTCTCGCGCACGGCCCACGCGCTCGGGAACGGCCCGAAGTACTGGTTCTGCTTGTCGACCGAGCCGCGGTAGTAGGCCATCCGCGGAAAGCGGTGCGCGGTGAGCTTCAGGTACGGATACGACTTGTCGTCGCGAAACAGGATGTTGTAGCGCGGCGCGAGCGCCTTGATCAGGTTGTTCTCGAGCAGCAGCGCCTCGGCTTCCGAGCGCGTGACGGTCGTTTCGATGCGCGCGATGCGCGTGACCATCATCGCGATGCGCGGCGACAGTTGCGTCTTCGTGAAATAACTCGACACGCGCTTTTTCAGGTCGCGCGCCTTGCCGACGTAGAGGACGGCGCCCGTCGTGTCGTAATAGCGATAGACGCCCGGCATGTGCGGCAACTGCGCAAGGATCTTCTTCGGTTCGAACGGAGTAGCGGAGGCTTCTGGGGATGTCATGCGTGATCCGGGCGCCTTGTAACGCGGAACGGGTCTATTAG
>NZ_BCPP01000582.1:0-4568 GCF_016586125.1 Burkholderia sp. E168m23 | reverse complement strand
TGGCCAACTCGACGAGTTGGCCGTCATCGTCGAGACTCAACACCGTCCCCGCGCCGCCATCATTCGTGACGCGATCGACGCCTACATTGCCCTGAACAAGCACCGGCTTGCCGACGACGTCTTCGGTCTATGGAAAGATCGCACGGTCGACGGGCTCGCCTATCAAGAGGAATTGCGCTCGGAATGGTAAAAGCCCTTTTCGACACCAACATCCTGATCGATTATCTGGGCGGCGTGGAATCCGCGCGTGCGGAGCTAGGCCGCTACGACTATCGCGCAATCAGCATGATCTCGTGGATGGAAGTCCTCGTCGGGGCGTCCGCAAGTGACGAGGCCCCCATCCGTGCATGGCTCTCGTCGTTCAATGTCATCGCGCTCGACAGCACGGTGGCGAATCGCGCCGTGACGATTCGCAAGGAACGCCGCATACGTCTGCCCGACGCAATCGTGTGGGCGTCAGCACAAGTGAACGGGCTGTTGCTCGTATCGCGCAACACGAAGGACTTTCCCGCCTCCGAGCCCGGCGTTCGCGTGCCATATCAGATCTAAGCCGGCGTGCGCGAACGCGTGCCCTCCCCCGTCACGCCTCGGTCCACGCGCACCAGCCTCTCCTCCTGCAACTGGAACACGCGGGATGCTCGCCGCACGCCCCCCATTTGCGCTCATGCCGAGCGCGCGCCCAGCCGTGTCAACGCGTCAAAACCTCCCCGCCCCCACCCAATCAAGGGCCGGAAGCAGATAGAAAATCCCGATGCCTCGGATTGAAACAAGCAATTTCACAAGCTCAGGGTGAACCCGGATACTGGCAACACTCCACTCACCACTGACGAAAAGGAATTGTCCAGATGCCGATCATCAACACCCAAATCAAGCCGTTCAAGGCAACCGCTTACCACAACGGCGAATTCGTGCCCGTGTCGGAAGAGAACTTCAAGGGCAAGTGGTCCGTCGTCGTGTTCTACCCGGCCGACTTCACGTTCGTCTGCCCGACGGAACTGGGCGACCTCGCCGACCGTTACGCGGAATTCCAGAAGCTGGGTGTCGAAATCTACGGCGTGTCGACCGACACGCACTTCACGCACAAGGCATGGCACGACACGTCGGACACGATCGCCAAGATCAAGTACCCGCTGGTCGGCGACCCGACGCTCACGCTGTCGCGCAACTTCGACGTGCTGATCGAGGAAGAAGGGATGGCGCTGCGCGGTACGTTCGTGATCAACCCGGAAGGCGAGATCAAGCTGTGCGAAATCCACGACAACGGTATCGGCCGCGACGCAGGCGAACTGCTGCGCAAGGTCCAGGCCGCGCAATACATCGCCGCGCACCCGGGTGAAGTGTGCCCGGCTAAGTGGACGCCGGGTGCGGAAACGCTGACCCCGTCGCTCGACCTGATCGGCAAGATCTGACGATCGCTCCGCGCGCCTCGCCCGAGGCGCGCGACGGCGGGCCACGCCTCGCGCGGCCCGCGCCCTCCTCCGGCACGACGTGCCCGACCAGCATTATCAATACGGAATCCGAAACGCCATGCTCGACGCCAATCTCAAGAACCAACTCAAAGCGTACCTCGAAAAGATCACGCGCCCGATCGAACTCGTCGCCTCGCTCGACGACAGCGCGAAATCGCAGGAACTGCTGGCACTGCTGAACGAGATTGCGTCGCTGACGGATCGCGTGACCGTAACCGAACGCCGCGACGACGCCGAGCGCAAGCCGTCGTTCTCGATCGGCGAGCCCGGCAAGCCGGCGGGCATCCGCTTCGCCGGCATCCCGATGGGCCATGAATTCACGTCGCTCGTGCTCGCACTGCTGCAGACGGGCGGCCATCCGATCAAGCTCGACGACGACGTGATCGAACAGATCCGCGCGCTCGACGGCGACTACGCATTCGAAACGTTTTTCTCGCTGTCGTGCCAGAACTGCCCGGAAGTCGTGCAGGCGCTGAACGTGATGTCGCTGATCAACCCGCGCATTCGCCACGTCGCGATCGACGGCGCGCTGTTCCAGGATGAAGTCGAGTCGCGCCAGATCATGGCCGTGCCGACGATGTTCCTGAACGGTGCATCGTTCGGCCAGGGCCGCAGCAGCGTGAAGGAAATCCTCGCGAAGCTCGATACGGGCGCCGGCGAACGCGCGGCGAAGTCGCTCGAAAACAAGCCGGTGTTCGACACGCTGATCGTCGGCGGCGGCCCGGCGGGCGCGGCTGCCGCGATCTACTCGGCACGCAAGGGCATCGCGACGGGTGTCGTGGCCGAGCGCTTCGGCGGCCAGGTGCTGGACACGATGGCGATCGAGAACTTCGTGTCGGTTCAGGAAACCGAAGGGCCGAAGTTCGCGACCGCACTCGAACAGCACGTGAAGCAGTACGACGTCGACATCATGGACGTGCAGCGCGCCGACGCGCTGATTCCGGGCGACGTGCATCAGATCCGCCTCGCGAACGGCGCGGTGCTGAAGGCGAAGACGATCGTCCTCGCGACCGGCGCACGCTGGCGCGAAATCAACGTGCCGGGCGAGCGCGAATACCGTAACCGCGGGGTCGCGTACTGCCCGCACTGCGACGGCCCGCTGTTCAAGGGCAAGCGTGTCGCGGTGGTCGGCGGCGGCAACTCGGGCGTCGAGGCCGCGATCGACCTCGCCGGCATCGTGAAGGAAGTCACGCTGATCGAATACGGCGCGCAACTGCGTGCGGACGAAGTGCTGCAACGCAAGCTGCGCAGCCTGCCGAACGTGACGATCGTCACGCAGGCGCAGACGACCGAACTGACCGGCGACGGCAGCAAGCTGAACGGGCTCGTCTACAAGGATTTGCGTTCCGGTGAAACGAAGCGCGTCGACCTCGAAGGCGTGTTCGTGCAGATCGGCCTCGTGCCGAACACCGAATGGCTGAAAGGCACGGTCGAACTGTCGAAGCACGGCGAGATCGTCGTCGATGCACGCGGCGCAACGTCGGTGCCGGGCGTGTTCGCGGCCGGCGACGTGACGACGGTGCCGTTCAAGCAGATCGTGATCGCGGTCGGCGAAGGGGCGAAGGCGTCGCTCGGCGCGTTCGATTACCTGATCCGGCAGGACGTGGCGGCGCCTGCGGCCACTGCGCAGCCGCAGGCCGAAGAAGCGGTCGCCGCCTGACGGACGTCAACGCACCGGCATCATAGTTTGTCTCTCTTGGCCCCGCATGCTTTGGTCGGCGTGCGGGGCCCTTTTTATGCCGAATACATTCGCGGTTACTTGGTCGTGGTCGTGCCGCCGTCCGCCGGCACGGGCGCCGTCGACTTGAAACTGCTCGACTGCCTGACCAGTTGCTCGGTCATCGCGGCCGCCACCGGATTCGCGCCGGACGACGAACCGCCCTGCCGGTACGAACCGGTGCTCGCCGGCATCGAAGAGATCGACGACATCGACGGCGGCGGCAACGACGGGTCGAGCTTCGCCGATTCCCTGACGAGCGCGGCCGTCTCCGGCGTTTCGGATTTCATCGCGGCCGGCGGCGCGGCAGCGGCGGCGTGGCGTTCGAGGCCGTCGCGCTTGCGCGGCGCGCGTTGCGTGACCTGTGCGCGTTGCGTGGCCTGCGCTGGCGCAGCCGACTGAGCGGGTTGGACCGATTGGGCGCGTTGAACGGCCGCAGTCTGGGCCGGAGCCGCGGCCGGCGCCGGAGGGGTCGAATCCTCCGGGTTCACCGTCACGACGTTGACCTTCGGCGGTGGTGCGGCCGGTTTCGTCACCGGTTGCGGCTTGTCGCTGACGACCGGCACCGGTGCAGGCGCGGCGTCGACGCGCGCGGTTGCGGCCGGCGCGGGCGTGGATGTGGTTGGTGCGGGAGGCGGCGCGGCAGCCGCCTGCTTCGGCGCCGTCGCGGCGGCCGGTGCCGGCGGCGCGATCGCGCCCTGCACTGCGTGATCGTTGCCTGCGGGCGCCGCAGCAACAGGCGCGGCCGAATCGCCGATGCCGGCGTCTTCGATCGCACGGTGGTCCGCGCGCAGCAGCATCACGTACGCGGTGCCGGCCGCGGCTACCAGCAGCCCGCCGGCGATCATCATGGTTTTACGGGTACTCGTCATGCTTGCTCACCGACATATCGATGTGAACAAGCCATCATACGCGGCCAATGCGCGTTGATCTCGTACGAATACATTTGGTTGCATTGATGACAGCGCACGGCCATCGGCGCCGCGCCGCACTATCGTCAGACGGAAAAAACCGCCCGCGCGCGCCCGTCAGATGCAGAAGATCGCGACCGCGATCCCGCCGAACAGCAGCCACTTGACGATGTAGTACACGGTGCGATTCCACGCCTTCAAGCGCTTGCCCGCGCGGCGAATCGCATACAGGTACCGGAACGCACGATTGAGCCCGCCCGTGCGATCGCCCGTTTCGTTCGGCGACGCGGCCGCGCGCATCAGCAGTTGTCCGAACGCATCGTTGACGCGCTGCGCCCAGCGATATTTCATCGGGCGATCGATGTCGCAGAACAGGATCACGCGATCGTGGGCGGTGCGGTTTTCGGCCCAGTGCAGGTACGTCTCGTCGAACATCACGGCCTCGCCGTCGCGCCATGTGTACGACTCGCC
>NZ_BCPP01000581.1:0-4567 GCF_016586125.1 Burkholderia sp. E168m23 | reverse complement strand
GTGGGGCTGCCGGGCAGCGTGCAGACGCGCACGCCGGCCGATGCGGTTGCCGGTGTCAGCACCACGCCCACGGCGAGCAGACTGGCGACGGTAACGGAAGTGAGGCGAGTATTCATGGTCGGTGTCCGGTTGAAGCGGGTGGGGCGTCGCGCCCGCATCGGGCGCATGCGGGCGCGACTCGGGCGTGGCGCCGGGTCAGTTGAGCGCGAACACGTAGAGCGTGCCGCCGCGCGGAACGTCCTTCGCGATGTCGGCCATCGGGCCGCCCCAGATCGGGTTCGCGCCGCCGTAGCCGGCGAGCACCGCGACATACTCCTTGCCGTCGACTTCATACACCGACGGCTGCGAGATGATGCCGCTCGCCAGTTGCGGGCTTTCCCACAGCACCTTGCCGGTCGCCGTGTCGAACGCGTACAGGTGGCCGTCGAGCGAGCCGCTGAACGCGAGGCCGCTCGCGGTGGTCGCGACGCCGCCGTTCCACGGCTTCTTCGACCAGTGGCTCCACAGCTTCTTGCCGGTGTTCACATCGATGGCCGTCAGTTCGCCGTAGCCTTCGCTGCCCGGCTCGGGCTTGATCTCGAAGCCTTCGCCGAGATACGGCAGGCCTTCCATGTAGCTGACCGACTTGCCGGTCAGGCTCATGCACGCATGCAGCGCCGGCACGACCGCGATGTTGCGTTCCTGGTCGTACGAGATCGACCACCAGTTCTTGCCGCCGAGGAAGCTCGGGCACGTTTCGATCGTCGTGCCGGCCTTCGGGAACTTCGATGCGTCCTGGATCGGCTTGCCGTCGTCCGTGTAGCCGGTGACCGACAGCGCCTTCACGAACGGCGTCGCGTAGATCAGCTTGCCGGTCGTGCGGTCGATCGCGTGGAAGAAGCCGTTGCGGTCGGCGTGGATGATCGCGTCGTAGTCCTTGCCCTTGTACTTGATGTCCGCGAGGACGGCCGCGTTCACGCCGTCGTAGTCCCACGTGTCGTTGTTCGTGTACTGGTAGTGCCACTTCAGGTTGCCGCTCTTCGCATCGAGCGCGAGCAGCGAGTCGGAATACAGGTTGTCGCCGGGGCGCAGCGCCGCGAGCCACGGGCCGGGGTTGCCGACCCCCCAGTACAGCGTGCGCGACGCGGCGTCGTAGGTGCCGGTGAGCCACGCGGCGCCGCCGCCATGGCTCTGCATGCCGTCGGGCCAGGTTTCCGCGCCCTTTTCGCCGGCGGCGGGGATCGTGTAGCGTTTCCAGACCTGCGAGCCGTCCTCCGGATTCAGCGCGGCGATGTAGCCGCGAATCCCATATTCGCCGCCGGACGTGCCGACGACGATCGCGCCGTCGATCGCGAGCGGCGCGAGCGAGAACGCGTAGCCGAGGCCCGGCTCGAACATCTGCTTCTTCCACACGAGCGTGCCGGTCTGCGCGTCGAGCGCCGCGATTTCGCCGTTCAGCATCGCGATGTAGACGTTCTTGCCGTACAGCGCGACGCCGCGGTTGACGACGTCGCAGCACGCGGTCTTGAACGAGGCCGCGCCGAGCTTCGGCTCGTATTTCCACAGCTGCTTGCCGGTCTTTGCATCGAACGCGTAGACGTTGTCCTTCGGCGTCGTCACGAACAGGTAGTTGCCGTTGACGATCGGCGTGGCCTCGAAGCCCTGCTTCAGGTCGGCGGGGAACTTGTACGCCCACACCTGCTTGAGATCCTTCGCGTTCGACGTGTCGATCTGCTTGAGCGGCGAATGCGAGCGGCCGTCGTAGGTGCGGTAGTAGGTCAGCCAGCCCGGGTCGCCGTGTGCATCGGTCAGGCGCTGGTAGGTCACGGCCGGGTAATCCGCGGCCGCTTCGACGAGGCCGGGGTTCAGCGCGACGGCGGCCGCCACCGCGATGCCGATCGTCGCCAGCCGGCTCGCTGAAGCCGAGAGTTTCTTCATGGTTGTCTCCTGGGTCATTGTGGTCGCACCGCCGCGAACGTTGCGTCGCGCCGGCACGGTTGGGGTTTCCGGGCCGAGTGCACTGCCCGTTACGCAAGTCGCATGCCATCGCGGCCGGAAGCCGGTGCGGCGCGGCACGCGGACGCATCGCGGGTGATGCGCCGAGCGACGGTGCGCGTCATGACGTCGACGCAGGTGTTGCATTCAGGTACACCGGCGCGCGCGAAGTGTTGCCAAACATGACAGGTGGTGCAGTCCGCGGGACAGCGGCGAATCGGTCGCACGCGTGCCGTTCCGAAGCGATGTGCGGCGCAGCGCGCGCTGCTCGTGCTCGCGGCGCTGGCACGGTTCTCGCACGCCGGTGTCGCGACAACCCGTCGCCGCGCGGTGCATCGCACGGCCCGGCGAAATACAAGTGCGGAGACAACGGAATGATCAGGAGACCAAAGGCCGCCGGATGGTACGGCGCGATGCGGCGTGGCCGGCGTGCGCGATGCGTTGGCGTGACCGTTGGCACGTTGGCGCTGTTCGGCCTGCCGCCCGGCAGCGTGCGCGCGCAGCAGCAGCCCGACGGCGGCGCGATCGCGCCGGCCGAGCCGCCGGCCATCGTGCTGCCCGCGGTGGTCGTCGTCGGCACGACGCCGCTGCCCGGGATCGGCACGCCGCTGTCGAAAGTGCCGGCGAACGTGCAGAGCGTGCGTGCGACGGAGCTCGACGCGCAGCACCGCGCGACGCTCACCGATTTCTTCGCGGCGAACCTGCCGAGCGTGACGATCTCGGACGCGCAGGGCAACCCGTATCAGGCGGACGTCAACTATCGCGGCTTCACCGCGTCGCCGCTGCTCGGCACGCCGCAGGGGTTGTCGGTGTTCGTCGACGGCGTGCGCGTGAACGAGCCGTTCGGCGACGTCGTGAACTGGGACATCCTGCCCACGCAGGCGATCGACCGCGTGCAGCTGATTCCGGGCTCCAACCCGGTGTACGGGCTCAACACGCTCGGCGGTGCGCTCGCGATCACGACGAAGAACGGCAGGTCGAACCCGGGCGGCGAAGCGGAGGTGTCGGGCGGCTCATGGGGCCGCAAGACCGCCAGCGTCGAGCAGGGCGGCACGATCGGCTCGAACCTCGACTACTACGCGACCGCGAACGTCGCGAACGACGGCGGCTGGGCCGACCATAACGCGAGCCGCGTGCGGCAGGCGTTCGGCAAGCTGCGCTACACTGATGCGGACACGACGCTGTCGATTGCCGCGGGCGGCGCGGACAACACGCTGTCCGGCACCCAGACGATCCCGCGCTCGTTCCTCGACAACCGGAAGCAGGCGTATACGTATCCGGACCGGAACCGCAACAGCGCCGGCTACCTGACGCTGTCGGGCGAGCGATTTTTCGGCGAACACGTCGAGCTGAGCGGCAACGCGTACTACCGGCACCTGCGCAACACCAACACGAGCAGCAACAACAATACGGACTACGGATCGGTGGACGAGGACGGCACGGTCGACACGGTGCAGGGCAGCAATGCGCAATCGACGATCGTCACCGACAGCTACGGCGGCAGCGTGCAGCTCACGCTGCTCGGCAAGCTCGGCGGGATGGCGAACCGGCTGGTCGCGGGCGTCTCGGCCGATGTCGCGAATTCGAGCTACGTCGCGTCGTCGCAGGACGCATCGTTTACCGATGCGCGCGCGGCGATCGGCATCGGCGATTTCGTTCCGCAGACCAGCGCGAAGACGCGCAATGCGAACGTCGGTGTGTACCTGAGCGATGCGCTGTCGCTGACGCCGCACTGGACGCTGACGCTGTCGGGCCGCTACGATTGGTCGAAAGCGCGGATCGGCGACGAGAGCGGCGTGCAGCCGCTGCTCGACGGCAGCCATGTGTTCTCGCGCTTCAACCCGGCCGTCGGGCTCAACTGGAACCCGGTGCCGGGCTTCACCACCTATGCGACGTACAACGAAGGCATGCGTTCGCCGACCGCGATCGAGCTCGCGTGCGCGGACCCGGCCGCGCCGTGTTCGCTGCCGAACGACTTCATCGCCGACCCGGCGCTCAAACCGGTGATCTCGAAGACGTTCGAGGCCGGCATGCGCGGCCGCATCGGCGGGGCGACGACCTGGAGCGCCGCCGCCTATCGCACGACGCTGACCGACGATATCCAGTTCATCAGCAGCCCGGCCAGCGCGCAGGGCTACTTCCGCAACGTCGGCGATACGCGGCGGCAGGGTATCGAGCTCGCTGGCCGCACGCGGGTCGGCCCGCTCGGTGTCGGGCTGTCGTACAGCTATGTCGACGCGACCTACCGCTCGTCGTGGACCGAACACAGCCCGGCGAATTCGGCGGCCGACGCGAACGGCAACGTGACCGTCAAGCCGGGCGACCGCATCCCCGGCATTCCCGCGCATACGGTGAAACTGCGGCTCGACTACGCGGCGACGCCCGCGTGGGACATCGGCGCGAACGTGACCTGGCGCGGCGGCGTGTACGCACGCGGCGACGAGAACAACGGGGACGTGAACGGCCGGATCGCGGGCTACGTGCTGGTCGATCTCGACATGCGTTACCGGATCACGAAGCGGTTCGAGGTGTTCGCGAGCGTGACGAACCTGCTCGACAAGCGCTACGCGAGCTTCGGCGCACTCGGCCAGAA
>NZ_BCPP01000580.1:0-4570 GCF_016586125.1 Burkholderia sp. E168m23 | reverse complement strand
GCGTTCGGGGCGAACCCGCGCGACATCGTGTTCGTGTCGTCGAACGCGTGGGACGTCGCCGGCGCCACCTGGTTCGGCTACACGACGTTCTGGCTCAACCGCACGGGCGCGCCCGCCGAGGAACTCGGCGCGCCGCCCGACGGCACCGGCACCGGCATGGCCGACCTGCTCGCCTTCCTCGCCACACCCACCCCGGCTCCGTCCGGCAGACCCGCAAACCGCACGCGCCCCGGCCCGGGTGCATGACGCTCGCAGCTGCCGCCTTCCCCCTTCACCGAAACCGCAACTGACCGACCAAGGAGATGAGACTCATGAGCACCCCGATCACGCTGCCGCAAGGCATGACGATCACCGGCGAAATCAAGCCGGGTTACGAAGCCATCCTGACGCCCGACGCGCTGGCGCTCGTCGCGGCGCTGCACCGCACGTTCGAATCGCGCCGCCAGGCGCTGCTGCAGGCGCGCGTCGAGCGCACGAAACGCCTCGACGCGGGCGAGCGCCCCGATTTCCTGGCGCAGACGAAGGCGATCCGCGAAGGCGACTGGAAGGTCGCGCCGCTGCCTGTCGACCTGCAATGCCGCCGCGTCGAGATCACGGGGCCCGTCGAGCGCAAGATGATCATCAACGCGCTGAACTCGGGCGCCGATTCGTACATGACGGACTTCGAGGATTCGAACGCGCCGAGCTGGACGAACCAGATCGACGGCCAGATCAACCTGAAGGACGCGGTCCGCCGCACGATCTCGCTCGAGCAGAACGGCAAGTCGTACCGGCTGAACGACAAGGTCGCGACGCTGATCGTGCGTCCGCGCGGCTGGCACCTCGACGAGAAGCACGTGACGGTCGACGGCCAGCGCGTGTCCGGCGGCATCTTCGATTTCGCGCTGTTCCTGTTCCACAACGCGAAGGAACTGCTCGCGCGCGGCTCGGGCCCGTACTTCTACCTGCCGAAGATGGAAAGCCATCTCGAGGCGCGCCTGTGGAACGACATCTTCGTCGCCGCGCAGGAAGCAGTCGGCGTGCCGCGCGGCACGATCCGCGCGACGGTGCTGATCGAGACGATCCTCGCCGCATTCGAGATGGACGAGATCCTGTACGAACTGCGCGAACACAGCTCGGGCCTGAACGCCGGCCGCTGGGACTACATCTTCTCGGCGATCAAGAAATTCAAGAACGACCGCGACTTCTGCCTGGCCGACCGTTCGAAGATCACGATGACGGTGCCGTTCATGCGTGCGTACGCGCTGCTGCTGCTGAAGACCTGTCACAAGCGCAACGCGCCGGCGATCGGCGGGATGAGCGCGCTGATTCCGATCAAGAACGATCCGGAAGCGAACGACAAGGCGATGGGCGGCGTGCGCTCGGACAAGCAGCGCGACGCGACCGACGGCTACGACGGCGGCTGGGTCGCGCACCCGGGCCTCGTGCCGATCGCGATGGAAGAGTTCGTCAAGGTGCTCGGCGACAAGCCGAACCAGATCGCGAAGCAGCGCGACGACGTGCAGGTCGAAGGCAGGAACCTGCTCGACTTCCAGCCGGAAGCGCCGATCACCGAGGCCGGCCTGCGCAACAACATCAACGTCGGGATCCACTATCTCGGCGCGTGGCTCGACGGCAACGGCTGCGTGCCGATCCACAACCTGATGGAAGATGCGGCGACGGCCGAGATTTCCCGCTCGCAGGTGTGGCAATGGATCCGCTCGCCGAAGGGCGTGCTCGACGACGGCCGCAAGGTCACGGCCGAACTCGTGCGCGAATTCGCGAAGATCGAACTGGACAACGTGAAGCGCGCGGTCGGCGGCAACACGCAACCGTACGAGCGCGCCGCGGCGATCTTCGAGCAGATGTCGACGTCGGAAGGCTTCACCGAATTCCTGACGCTGCCGCTGTACGAGGAAATCTGACGAGCTGTCCGCTGCGATCGTCGGCCGGCTCCACGTCGTGCCGCCGGTCGCGTGCGACGACGGATCAATCGCATGAAAAAGCGCCCCGCGGGGCGCTTTTTCTTTTGGATTCGACAGCGGCAAATCCCGCCGCCGCCGGCAGGCACGCTCAGGCGGCTTCCTGCTCGCGCCGGTGCTGGACCCAGTCGCCCGATGCGATGCGCGGACGCCCGGCTGCCGCGTGCGCGGCGACCGGATAATACAGGCAGGCGTATTGCCGGCCGCCGAGTTCGACCGTCGCTTCTTCCGGCTTGAACAGCGAGTCGACGCCCGGATAAACGCGCTCGATCTCGTCGAGCACCGGCACGAGCCGCTCGTCGACCTCGTAGACGTCGCCCCAGACCAGCGACTTGCCGGCCGCCCCGGGGATCATGCCCGGATAGGTGCCGAAATCGACCAGTTCGCCGGGCAGCGCGGCCGCGCCCAGCAGCGTCGGCGCGGCGATGCCGTGGCGGGCGGCAGCATGGCCGATGTCGTTGGCCTGTCCGGCTCTCAAGGTGCCATAGACGAATACATGGCGCATCATGGTTCTCCTCTTCGATTCGTGTGTTGCCGTGTTTGCATGCGCTCGGCGCGCGATGGGCGCGACATGGCGCACGCATCGATAGACCCCGATACCGGCCCGATGGTTCGAACCGTCGACGCGCGGCAGCGGCCAGCCGCCCCCGGATTCGCCAGCGCCCACACAAAGTTCATTTGAACCCGGCATGATGGCCGGAAAAACCGCCGCATGCGCAAGCGCTGCGCCTTCTAAAATAACGGCATCGCCGCCGCGCTGCCCGAACCGTTCATGAATCCGCCCGCTCCAGCCGACGTATCGAAACCGTACGACGTCATCGACATCCCGCCGGAATTCGCGCCGACCGCCGTCCATCCGATGCGCGTGCGCGCGCGGCAGGTCGATGCCGGCCGCCGCATTCCGCTGCACACGCATGCCTGGGCTCAGCTCGCGTACGCGTCGCGCGGCGTGCTGCGCGTCGCGACGACCGGCACGACCTGGATGGTGCCGCCGTCTCGCGCGATCTGGGTGCCGCCGCACGTGACGCACGAGGTCACGATCGTCGAAGAGGCCTATTTGCGCACGCTGTACATCGACGAGTCGATCGTGCCGGGCGGGCTCGATGCATGCCGCGTCGTCGAGGTGACAGGGTTGCTGCGCGAACTGATCGTCGCACTCGACGCGCGCGATCTGAGCACCGCGCGGGAGCGCCTGCTGTGCGGGCTCGTGCTCGACGAACTGAGTCAGGCCGAGCCGCTACCGCTCGCGGTGCCGATGCCCGACGAGAAACGGCTGCGCCTGCTGTGCGAATCGGTACTCGCGCACCCCGCGCATGCGGAGTCGCTCGAACACTGGGCGAGCGAGGTCGGCGCGAGCACGCGCACGATATCGCGGCTTTTCAAGCAGGAACTGGGCGTGAGCTTTTCGCAGTGGCGCCAGCAGGCGCTGCTCGCCCGGGCGATCCCGCTGCTGAACCAGGGGCGCCCGCTGTCGCATATCGCGCGCGAACTCGGCTACCAGAGCCAGAGCGCGTTCTCGGCCATGTTCCGCCGCGCCTTCGGCGAAAGCCCGCGCGCGTTCATGCTCCGTGGCTACGAACATCGCGGCCCGGAAGGCGGTGTCGCGGACAGCGAAACGCCGGACGACGATGACGGCGCGATCGACGCGGTGCGCTGATTGCGCGCTCCGGCGCGCCGGCCCCTCAGACCGGCCGCACCATGTGGCGAATCGAGCCGAGTTGCGCGAGCCGCGGGCCGGTGACGTGGTAGCCCATGCGCAGGTACAAGCGCGCGGCAGGGTTGTCGACGAACACGCGCAACTGCAGTTCGTGCAGCCCGCGCGCACGTGCCCAGCGATGCGACATCTCGAGCATATAGGTGCCGGCGCCCTGCCCGCGATGGCCGGCCGCGATCTGCACGTCGCGGATATGCAGCGAATCGCCCTCCTCGGTCACGCGCAGCACGCCGATGCGCTCGCCGTCGGCCTCGAGGATGAAGTTCTCGGATTCGCGCCAGCTCGCATAGAACAGGTCGCTGCGCCAGACGAGCCCATGGCGTTTGTAGTAGCCGCCCATATTGCCGTGCGTCAACGCTTCGGCATACGGAAAATCGCCGGGCTCCGCGGGCCGGAGCTGATACAGGAGTCGCAGGTCGGTCGGATCGAGCATCGCGCAGGAGTCGGAAACGCATCCCGCCACGATAGCGCAGTCGCGTGCGGATGCAATCGCGAATTTCTCGTAGGAGCGCGGCGCTCGATGCAGCACGCGGGGTGAGGGGTGATCGGAAGGCGGGACGAGCGATGCAAATGAAAAAGCCCGCACGACGCGGGCTTCTTCATTTTCTGGCGGAGCGGACGGGACTCGCCTACCTCCCGCAGGCCGCGGCTGCGCTTGCAAGCGCAGCCCTTCGAGCCCCGCCGGAAGCCACGCAGGCGGCTTCCTCCGCTCCGCAGTCACGTGCCCGCAAGCGGGCACAACGACCGAACGCACAAACAACAATGCCCGCACAAGGCGGGCGATTGTTGTTTGTTTGGTCGGAGCGGACGGGACGTCGAACCCGCGACCCCCGGCGTGACAGGCCGGTATTCTAACCGACTGAACTACCGCTCCAGTCTGCTGACTTGCCTGGCA
>NZ_BCPP01000579.1:0-4589 GCF_016586125.1 Burkholderia sp. E168m23 | reverse complement strand
CCGGTGATCGTGATGCATCCGATCAAGGCCGAGCTCAACGGCAAGGACGTGTCGAACTTCACCGATCCGAACGGCAAGCACCTGTTCGTCGAGATCGTGAAGGCCGGCAACGCGGAAGGCGGCAAGGGCTTCGTCGAATATCTGTGGCCGAAGCCGGGCGCGGACAAGCCGCAGGAGAAAACCAGCGCCGTGCAGCGCTTCGCGCCGTGGGACTGGTACCTGGTGACCGGCATGTACATGAACGACGTGCGCTCGGCGGTACTCGCGAGCATCGGCCGCTGGCTGGCGATGACGGCCGTGCTCGGCGCGATCGCGACGGCCGTGATGGTGCTGGTGCTGAAAAGCGTGCGCGCGAGCCTCGGCGGCGAACTCGAAGCGGCGCTCGACGCCGCGCAGCGCATCGCGCAGGGCGACCTGACCGCGCGAGTAACCGTTAAGCACGACGATCGCGGCAGCCTGCTGCACGCGCTGCACACGATGCAAGGCGGGCTGATCGACATGGTGTCGCGCGTCCGGATGGGCACCGAGAACATCAACGTGGGCGCGAGCGAAATCGCATCCGGCAACACGGACCTGTCGCAGCGCACCGAGGAACAGGCGGCCGCGCTCGTGCAAACCGCGTCGAGCATGGACGAGATGACCGCGAACGTGAAGCAGAACGCGGACAGCGCCGCGCAGGCCGCGTCGCTCGCCGGCCAGGCCGCGCAGGTCGCGACGCGCGGCAGCGAAGTGGTCGACGACGTCGTGCGCACGATGAACGAGATCACCGACCGCTCGCACAAGATCGGCGACATCATCGGCGTGATCGACGGGATCGCGTTCCAGACCAACATCCTCGCACTGAACGCGGCCGTGGAAGCGGCCCGCGCGGGCGAACAGGGCCGCGGCTTCGCGGTGGTCGCGGCCGAAGTGCGATCGCTCGCGCAACGCTCGGCGACGGCGGCCAAGGAGATCAAGTCGCTGATCGTGTCGTCGAACGAGACGGTCCAGCACGGCGCGACGCTCGTCACGCATGCAGGCGAGACGATGGCCGAGATCGTGCAGTCGGTGCGGCGCGTGAACGAGATCCTCGACGAAATCAGCCACGCATCGCGCGAGCAGAGCGCCGGGATCGAGCAGGTCAACCGCGCGGTGGGCGAGATGGACCAGGTCACGCAGCAGAACGCGGCGCTCGTCGAACAGGCCGCGGCAGCCGCGCATTCGCTGCGCGATCAGGCCGAGGCGCTGCGCGACGCGGTGACGCGGTTCGCGTTGCCGGTCTGACGGCGCCCTGCCGCTCACGCCGCCCCGCCCAGCCCTCACACCGCCGGCCCCCTCACGCCGCGCTGCCCGCCCGCAGCGCGGCCTCCCCGCTCCCGAGCCCCAGCCCCGCCGCGCGCTGAATCAGCTCGACGTCGTTGTTCGCGCCGAGCTTCTTCATCGCGCTGATCTTCTGCGCGCTGACCGTCTGCTTGCCCTTGCTCAGGCGCTGTGCGATCGTCTTGATCGGCACGCCCGACAGATACAGTCGAATCACCTCGATCTCGCGCGCCGACAGCTTCACGGGCGGGTCGCCGCGCGTGCCGAGCGCGTCGACCGCGCGCCGGACGGACGGCGACAGATAGGCGCCGCCGCTGTAACTCGAATGGATCGCCGTGACGATGTGGCCGACCTCGTCGAGCTTGCTGACGACGCTCACGTGGCCAATCCCCAGGATCGAGCGGAAGATCAGCGGATTCTCGTTGGCGACCAGCGCGACGATCCCGACGTTCGGCCGCATGCGGCGCAGCCAGTCGAACAGCGCGAGGCCGTCCATCTGCTCGTCGCCGCGAATCGCATAGTCGACCAGCACGATGTCGCAGTCGACGCCGCCGAGCGACGCGACCAGTTCGGCCGCGCTCCGGTAGACCGCGACGAGCTCGATCGCGCAGCTGCCGCCTGCGATCTGCTCGATACCGGCCAGCGTCAACGGCCAGTCGTACGCGAAGACGATGCGAACATTGAATTTCCTCATGCGCAGTTCCTGGTAATTCACCGGCCGCGCCACGCGAATGTGTGCGGCGGGTTGGGCGTTGAAAGGACGTTCAGGCTATTTTTAGCCCGAACGTCGATTCTATGAACGTGCGCGGGGACGCGATATCGGACGGCGTACGAATTGGCCGCCGCAGACGTAATACGGGTTTGATATTTGCACCGGTCCGACGCCCGGCGGCCGGCGGTCGATTGCAGCGGCATCGGCCCGACGGCCAGGGTCGCGCGCCGCGCGGCCGGTCAGCAGGTAAAATTGCGCCTTTGCATGCCACCCCGGCCCGCCGGCGGCGAGCGACGCGCCGCTGCCGGCCGCGCGCCCCGCCCGTTCGCCGGCTTTGCCCGTACCGCCCGCTTTCCTCATGACCGATTCCGACCTGCAATCCGACGACACCTCCATCCACGAAGACGGCCTCTGGCGCGACAACGGCTGGACGGCCCGCATCATCAAGAACGAAGACGACGACGGCTGGGCCGTCGAGATGGTCAAGGACGGCGAGTCCGAGCCCGCGCTCGTCGGGCCGTGGACCATGGGCCGCGACAAGAAGAACCCGAAGCCGATGGACGCGAACGCGTTCCGCACGCTCGTGAAAACCGCGACCGAAGTGCTGATGCGGCACGAACAGCAGCGGCGCGCGCTGCTGCACAAGGAAGTGACGGTGCAGGACGAAGCCGGGCAGGATGTGTCGGTGACGCTCGACATCGTGCCGGACGAGTTCGAGCCGTATGCGCAGCTCAAGGCATTCGATCCGTATGGCGAGCTGCTGGCCGACGCGAAGGTGTCGGCCGGGTTCAAGCTCAACAAGGCCAGCGCCGAACGCTGGGTCGCCTCGGGCTTCGACCGGCCTGCCTGAGCCCGCACGGTGCGCCGACGCGCGATCAGGCGCCGGCGCCGCGCTCCGCGCGCGCGAGCCGGCGTGCGGCCAGCTTGCGCCGCACGAGCTGCTCGAACTGCTGCGTCGCGACCTCCGGGTCGCGCGCGGCGAGGCCCAGCAGGTTGCGCGCGAGCTGGATCGGCGTCAGCACGATACCCCACGGCAACCCCCACCAGCCGAGCGTGGCCGACGCGAGCAGCGCGAGCGCCTGCTTCCTGCGCCCGCAGCGGCGGCAGCACACGTGGCGCCGCGTCGCCCAGCGCGTGACGAACAGGAGCGACACGACGCGATGCGACGCGTGAACGTCGACCGGCCGCCCTTCTCGCAGGCAGATCGGGCATGGCCCGTAGCGCCAGTCGTCGACGTACTGCCGGACCTTCGCGTCGGGCACCCGTTCGGCCTCGACGACGACCGGATGCGCGTGCGCGCATGCCGGGCCGCAATAGCGGCGCCCGTCGATCGACTGCCCGCCGAGCAGGAACGTCCTGCCGCAGTGACTGCACTCTGCCACGATGACCTCGGATGAACGTGATGCGCCGCGTGCCGGTCGCGCGCACCTCGATGCGCGCGTGCCGGCCGGGCCATTTCATGTCTTAACGGCCGCCGCCGCGAGGTCTTGAGCGGTCGCGCGCCATGGCGCGTCAGCTGTGCAGCCCGTGCGCGATCATCAGACGGTAGAGCGTCGCGCGCGAGATGCCGAGCTCCGCCGCGACGTCCGCATGCTGGTGGCGGTGACGCAGCAGCGTTTCCTCGATCGCGTGCCGCTCGGCCTGCCGGCGCGCCTGCGCGAGCGTCGGCGGCCGCAGCGACGTGTACGGACGCAATTCGAGATCGGCGGCCGAGATCAGCGGGCCGTTCGTCATCACGACCGCGAAGCGGATCCGGTTGATCAGCTCGCGCACGTTGCCGGGCCACGGATAGTTGTGGATCGCCTCGATCGCGCACGGCGTGAAGCCGCGAATCCGGTACGAGCCGTCGTCGCGATAGCGCCGCAGCACGTCGTCGGCGAGCAGCATGATGTCGCGGCCGCGCATGCGCAGCGGCGGCTCGTCGATCCGCAGCACGCACAGGCGGTAATACAGGTCGGCGCGGAATCGCCCGGCCTGCATCGCGGCCTCGAGATCGACGTGGGTCGCCGACACGATCCGCACGTCGACCGGAATCGACGCATGCCCGCCGAGCCGCTCGATCTTGCCTTCCTGCAGGAACCGCAGCAGGCTCGCCTGGCTCTCGAACGGCATGTCGCCGATTTCGTCGAGAAACAGCGTGCCGCCGTGCGCGGCCTCGATGCGGCCGATCTTGCGCTGGTGCGCGCCGGTGAACGCGCCGCGCTCGTGGCCGAACAGTTCGGCCTGCAGCAGCGTCGTCGGGATGGCCGCGCAGTTCACGGCGACGAACGGTGCGTCGGCACGCGACGACTGCCGATGGATCGCCGCCGCCGTCAGTTCCTTGCCGGTGCCGGATTCGCCGGCGATGAACACGGTCGCCTCGGTGTTCGCGACCTTGCGGATCGTCGCGAACAGCCGGCGCATCGCGCCGCACGCGCCGATCATCGTGCCGCCGGGCGGCGGCGCCTCCGCGGCCGGGTCGCCGTCCGCGAGCTTCAGCATCCCGTACGCATGGCCGACGAGATAGCCGATCGTCGTGTAGGCCCCTGCATTGCGCACGTAGTCGAAGCAGCAGTGGCGGATCAGGCGCGCGATCGTG
>NZ_BCPP01000578.1:0-4605 GCF_016586125.1 Burkholderia sp. E168m23 | reverse complement strand
CCTTCGGCGTGCCTTCCTGCTTCAGCCCGAACGCGACGTTCGACTCGACCGACATGTGCGGGAACAGCGCATACGACTGGAACATCATGTTCACGGGCCGCTTGTACGGCGGCATCTGCGCGAGGTCCTCGCCGTCGATCAGGATCTTGCCCGACGTGACCGTCTCGAGGCCCGCGAGCATCCGCAGCAACGTCGACTTGCCGCAGCCCGAGCTGCCGAGCAGCGCGAACAGCTCGCCCTGGCGCACGGTCAGGTTGACGCTGCGCACGGCTTCGGTGTCGCCGAATTTCTTGACGACGTCGACGATCTGGACAAAGTTCTCGGCGCGCGCATCGGCGCCGGAGGAGGAAACGGAGAACGGCGCGCCCGCGACCGGCGCGCCCGACTGGCTATTCATGATGTGCTGCTTCTCTCCTGCGTTAGACGAACAAAGCCCCCGGGGGCACCAGGGGCTTCATGACTGCTGATTCACTTCGGCTCGCGTCAGCGGCCCGACTTCAGCTCGGTCCACAGACGCGTCTGCAGACGCTGGATTTCAGGCGGCAGCGGCTTGAGCAGGAACAGCGTCTTCACGACGTCGGCCGGCGGATACACGGCCGGGTCGTTCGCGACGTCGGGCCGCACGTACTTGCGTGCCTCGGCGTTGGCGCTCGGGTAGTACACCGCGTTGGTGATCGCCGCGTGCACCTTCGGATCCTCGATGTAGTTGATCCACTGCAGCGCGGCTTCCTTGTTCTTCGCATCCTTCGGGATCGCCATCACGTCGAACCACACCGGCGCGCCGCCCTTCGGAATGTAGTACTCGACCTTGTACGGCTTCTTCGCCTCGATTGCGCGATGCTTCGCGATCACGACGTCGCCCGACCAGCCGAACGCGAAGCAGATGTCGCCGCCGACCAGGTCGTTGATGTAGCCCGACGAGTTGAATTGCGTGATGTACGGACGGATCTTCTTCAGCACGTCCATCGCGGCCTTGTAGTCGGCCGGGTTCGTGCTCATCGGGTCCTTGCCGATGTAGTGCAGCGTCGCCGCGAACATCTGGTCGGGTGCGTCGAGCACCGACACGCCGCAGGTCTTCAGCTTCGCGAGATTTTCCGGCTTGAACAGGATGTCCCAGTTGTCGAGCGGCACCTTGCCGAGCGCCTGCTGCGCCTTCGTCAGGTTGTACGCGAGGCCGGTCGTGCCGTATGCCCAGGGCACCGAGTACTTGTTGCCCGGGTCCGCGCCGGCGACGAGCGCCATCAGTTGCGGATCGAGATATTTGAGGTTCGGCAGCTTCGACTTGTCGAGCGGCGCGAAGATGCCGGCGGCAATCTGCTTGCCCGCGTAGTTGCTGGTCGGCACGACGATGTCGTAGCCCGAGCTGCCCGTCAGCAGCTTCGCCTGCAGCGTGTCGTCGCTGTCGTAGTTGTCGTAGCGGACCTTGACACCCGCCTGCTTCTCGAAGTTCGGGATCGTGTCCTTCGCAATGTAGTCCGACCAGTTATAGATATTGAGCTGCGTATCCTTCGCCGCTGCCGCCGACGCACCCACGCACAGCGCGAGCGCTGCGAACCGGCCCACTACCTTTGCTTTCATCCCGTTCTCCCTCCGGCCGGACACGTTGCCCGGCTGCCGTCTGCCTCGTCATGGCGGCGCATTCTGGCGCACCGCCCCTCGAAAACCCCGAAAACTACCATCATTCGCGCCCCGTCACAAAAAAATCATGCCGGTGTCGCGCAAACGGAACAGATTCCCGCCGCCGGTCGGTCGAGCCGCCCGTGCGGCGGGGCGTTCCGGGGGAATTCTATCGGGTAATCGGCGGCTGTCCACCGGGAAAAACGGACAGCGGCGAAGCTGCGTTCGCACGCCGCATGCGGCCGCCCGGCGACCGCGCCCGACGCACGGCCCAACTGTCACGCTCCCGCACCGGAACAGCACGCCGGCGCGAGCGTCCGGCCGGGCCGCCGCGATGCATTAAAATGGCGGCTGACGATTCAATTGCGCGAACCCTCCCGATGGCCTCCAATCTTCACGATCTTCCCGACAGCCCCTGCATCGGCGTGTGCTCGACGCTCTTCGACGAAGTCTGCAAGGGCTGCGGCCGCACGGCCGCCGAAGTCTCGAACTGGGTGTTCCTGAGCGACGACGAAAAGCGCGCGGTGTGGGAGCGCATCACGCGCGAAGGCACCGCGATGCGCTTCCAGTACGACAAGCTGTAAAGCGACCGCCCATAAAAAAAGCGGCATGCAGACCGCCATGCCGCCAACCCCAACTCTGTTCTTGTTCCGTCGCGTCTAGAACTTCATCCCCACGCCCACGCCAACGATCAGCGGATCGATGTGCAGCGTGCCGATGCCCTTGTCGCCCAGCGTCGCATCGGTGCTCATCCAGATCTTCTTCACGTCGACGTTCATGAACACCTTCTTGGTCAACTGCACGTCCACGCCGAACTGCAGCGCGGGGCCGAAGCTGCTCTTGTTGATCGACACGCCCTCCCCGCCGACGTTGAGCCCGTTGTTGTAGAAGTACGTGTAGTTCAACCCGGCGCCGACGTACGGGCGCACCTTGCCCGCATGGTTGAAGTGATACTGCAGCAAGAGCGTCGGCGGCAGCACGCCCACGCCGCCGAGATTGCCGAGGCTCGACGTCAGCTGATGCCGCGACGTGCCGAGGATCAGCTCGACGCCGAGGTAGTCGCGGATCATGTACGTGAAGTCGAGCTCGGGCACGATCGCGTTGTTCACGCCCGTGTTGATCGCGCCGAGCGTATCGCTCGCGCGCTCGTTCGGCTGGATGCTGATCGCGCGCAGCCGGACCAGTACGTCACCCTGGTTGATGCCGTCGCCCGGCGACGCCGCGTGCGACAGCGACGGCATCGCGATGGCGGCCGCGACGACGGCGGCGGTGACACAAGTTCGAATCGTTTTATGCATGGTACGGACCCCCAAAGAATGGTTTCCATTCTCCCTGTAGGGTCTTTTCGTCATCTTGATATTGGTCAAGCCAGCGTAAACGTGGGACGGTTTGCCGCAGGCTCGGTCGCACTTCCCGTCAGCAGCAGGTCGAGCAGATCGCGCACGCTGCGGATCGCACGGCCGAACGGCAAGGCTTCGCGGCCGCGGAAGAACAGCCCGTTCGCGACGTCGCCGCGCAGCGCGGCCGCGAGCCGCGTGTCGATGCAGAAGTGGCCGAACTTCTCGATGCCGTCGCGCAGCCCGCATACGCTCAGGCATTCGAGCGCGGTCGGGCAGCGCTGCTTGAACGCGCCGAGCTTGTTGCGGATGCGCGTCTCGTTGCGCAGGTAACGATCGAGCCACGGCGTCTTCACCGCACGCGCGGGCAGGCCCGTCACGCTGACGAATTCGACGATGTCGTCGGGCGTCGCATCGGCAAGCACGCGCTTGAAGTGCGGATGCGCGTCGCCCTCTTCGGTCACCGCGAACGGCGTCCCGACCTGCACGCCATTCGCGCCGGCCGCGAACGCCGCGCGCACCGTGTCGTGACTGTTGATCCCGCCGGCCACGATCAGCGGGATCGTGTCGCGGGCGATGCCGAGCGACGCCATCACCTGCGCGGCCTCGTCCAGCACGCGTGCGAAATCGAAGCGGGCGTCGTGCATGTCGTCGATCTGCGTGACGCCGAGGTGCCCGCCCGCGTGCGCCGGATGCTCGATCACGATCGCATCGGGCAGGCGCCCCTTCTTCATCCACTTCTTCAGCACCAGCGCGATCCCGCGGCTGTCCGACAGGATCGGGATCAGCGCGATGTCGTGCCCTTGCGTGAGGTCGGGCAGGTCGAGCGGCAGGCCCGCGCCCATCACGATCGCATCCGCGCCCTCGTCGCACGCGACCCGCACGTAGTCCGCCTGCGCGCTCACCGCCTTCATCACGTTGACCGCGATCATCCCGCGCCCTTCGCTGTACGTTTTCGCGAGACGGATCTCGCGCGCGAGCGCGTCGAGGTTCGCCGCCTCGAGCGTCGCGCGATCGGGTTGCGCGCGACACCGCGCGAGCAGATCCGCATGATGGTGACGCAGGTCGATGCTCGCGATCGTGCCGACCGCGCCTTCGCGCGCGACGCTGCCCGCCAGCCGGTGCGCGGAGATGCCGACGCCCATGCCGCCCTGCACGACGGGCAGCAAGGTGCGGCCGCGGATCGTCAGCGGCGGAAAGGAAGTGCGTACGGTCATCTGAAACCTCGTCGGAACATCGGAACCGCGATGATCGACGATCCACCGCCGCGCACCTTGACGGCCGTCAATAAAAAATGGCACGCAAGCGTGCCGTTTTTCCGGTTCGGGCCGCGCGCGGCGTTCAGGCCGGCTTCGCCGGCTTCAACTGCATCGACTTGTACTCGAGATACTCGTCGAGCCCGTACACGCCGTTCTCGCGGCCATACCCCGACTGCTTGAAGCCGCCGAACGGCGCGGCGCCGTTCCACGTGCCGCCGTTGATGTCGACCTGCCCGGTGCGGATGCGGCGCGCGACGCGCATCGCGCGTTCGTCGCTGCCGGCCCACACCGCGCCGCCGAGCCCGTACGGCGAATCGTTCGCGATCCGCACGGCCTCATCTTCATCGCGATAGGTGATGATCGACAGCACCGGCCCGAAGATCTCTTCCTGC
>NZ_BCPP01000577.1:0-4619 GCF_016586125.1 Burkholderia sp. E168m23 | reverse complement strand
GACGCGCTTGACAAGGCACGCGGCCCGTCGGAAGACGGCCAGCCGGTCGACGTGCAGGCCACCCGCGAGAAGCTCGCCGAACGCGTCGCGGCGCTGCATGCGCTGCAGGGCGGCGAGCCGATGGTGCCGCTGCAGGTCGACGGTCACGTCGTCGCGGAGATCGTCGCCGCGTGGACGGGCATTCCGCTCGGCCGGATGGTGAAGGACGAGATCGACACCGTGCTGAACCTGCAGCCGCTGCTGACCGCGCGCGTGATCGGCCAGGATCATGCGCTGGAGGCGATCGCCCAGCGTGTGCGTACCGCGACCGCGAACCTCGAGGACCCGAACAAGCCGCGCGGCGTGTTCATGTTCGTCGGGCCGTCGGGCGTCGGCAAGACCGAGACGGCGCTGGCGCTGGCCGACATCCTGTACGGCGGCGAGCGCAAGATGGTCACGATCAACATGAGCGAGTACCAGGAAGCGCACAGCGTGTCGGGCCTGAAAGGTTCGCCGCCGGGCTACGTCGGTTACGGCGAGGGCGGCGTGCTGACCGAGGCCGTGCGCCGCAACCCGTATTCCGTCGTGCTGCTCGACGAGGTCGAGAAGGCGCACCCGGACGTGCTCGAGATGTTCTTCCAGGTGTTCGACAAGGGCACGATGGACGATGCCGAAGGGCGCGAGATCGACTTCCGCAACACGCTGATCATCCTGACGTCCAACGTCGGCTCGGCCGCGGTGATGCAGGCCTGCCTGAACAAGCCGGCCGAGGAACTGCCCGATCCGGACGCGCTCGCCGAGACGCTGCGTCCGCAGCTGTACAAGACCTTCAAGCCGGCGTTCCTCGGCCGGATGAAGGTCGTGCCGTATTACCCGATTTCCGACGACGTGCTGGCCGAGATCATCGAGCTGAAGCTCGAACGCATCCGCCGCCGGATCGAGGCGAACCACAAAGCCGCGTTCGAATGGGACGAATCGCTTGTCGACGCGGTGCTCGCGCGCTGCACCGAGGTCGACTCGGGCGCCCGCAACGTCGACCACATCCTGAACGGCACGCTGCTGCCGGAGATCGCGGGCCACGTGCTCGGCCGGATCGCCGACGGCGCGGCGATCGCGCGCATCGCGGTGCGCGCGGACGAGGCCGGCGAATTTGCGTACACCGTCGAATGAGCCCCCGCACGCGACATCTGATGCATCAACGGATTCACTGAACCATGCCGATCAATCTCCCCGAGCTGCTGACGCCGATCAGCGATGCGTCGCCCAGCGGCGACGACCTGCTGTTTTCGAACGAATTCGACGCGATCCAGGACGCGCGGCGCTACGACGATCCGACGCTCGACCAGGGCGAATGGGTAACCGAGATCAAGGAGGCCGACTGGGGCTTCGTCGTCGACCATGCGGGCGAGCTGCTGCGCACGCGCACCAAGGACCTGCGGCTCGCCGTGTGGCTGACCGAGGCGCTCGCGCTCGAGGACGGCATCACGGGCCTCACCGAAGGCTATGCGCTGCTCGAAGGCCTGTGCCGCGACTTCTGGGACACCTTCCACCCGCTGCCCGAGGACGACGACATCGAGCACCGGCTCGGCAACGTCGCGTGGCTGTCCGGCCGCACGGCCGAGCTGCTGCGCGCGGTGCCGCTGACGGACGGCGCATCGAATGCGTTCAGCACGCTCGATTGGGAGGTCGCGCAGCACGTCGCGCAGTCGATCAAGCGCGACCCCGAACATGCCGACGACATCGCGCGCGGCAAGCCGTCAATCGACCAGATCGACGCGTCGCGGCGCGTGACGTCGATCGCGTTCTACACGGCGCTGCTGGCGAACCTGAAGGCGTTCGAATTCGCGCTCGATGCGTTCGAGGAGCGGCTCGTCGAGCGCGCGGGCGATTCGGCGCCGAGCTTCCGGCAGGCGCGCGACGCGTTCGAGACCGTGTACCGGCTCGCCGAGCGCTTTGCGCGCGAACAGGGCTATACGGGCAGCGCGCCGCACGCGCAGACGGCGCCGCAGGCCCAGCCCGAACGCATCGAGCCGGTATTCGGCCAGCCGATCCAGACCGAGGAGACTCACGTGCAGCAGCAGACCGCTTCGCGTCCGCCGGTGACGCAGATGATCGCCGGCATCCAGAACCGTGCGCAGGCCGTCGACCAGTTGCGCGCGGTGGCGCGCTATTTCCGTCAGACCGAGCCGCACAGCCCGGTCGCGTATCTTGCCGACAAGGCGGCCGAGTGGGCCGACATGCCGCTGCACAAGTGGCTCGAGAGCGTCGTGAAGGACGACGGCTCGCTGTCGCACATTCGCGAGCTGCTGGGGGTGAGGCCCGACGAGCAGGCGTGAACGATTGTTTTTTGACCTGAGAGCGCGGGCCCGGCGGGCTCGCGATGAACAAGAAGAAGGTGACGCATGAACGTGACCGAACTGGCCCAGGCGATTCGTGGCGGCCTGATCCAGCAGGATCGGCTGCTGAAGACGGACATCCCGTCGCTGCCGAACAATGCGCTCGTGCCGCGTCGCGCCGTAACCCGCTCGGAGCTCGGCCGTGATTTCAGCGTAACGCTCGATCTGGTGTCCACCGCGAGCGACGTCGAGCTCAAGACGCTGATCGCGCAGCCGATCACGCTGTGGATTCAGCAGGCGGACAGGTCGTATCAGCCGATCAACGGCTATATCCACACGGCGCGGCGGCTCGGTGCCGACGGCGGCCTGTCGAGTTACCAGCTGCGCTTCGCGTCGTGGATGCACTTCCTCAAGTTCCGTAGCGACATGCGGTACTGGCAGGACCAGCCGGTCGACGCGATCCTTGCCGACGTGTTCGACAGGCATCCGCAGGCCAGGGGCCAATACCGGTTCGCGCTGTCGAAGCCGCTGCCGTCCCGTTCGTACTGTCGCCAAAGCGAGACCGACTGGAACTTCGTGCACCGGCTGATGGAGGACGAAGGGCTGTTCGGCTTCTGGCGGCACAGTGAAGACGGGAAGGCGCACACGTTCGTCATCACCGACGATCTGCATACCGTCGACGCGCTGTCGCCGAATACCGTCAGGTTCGATCGCTCGGGCAGCGGCACCGAAACCGCCGGTTTCACGCAATGGACCGCGTCGCGGACCTTGCAAAGCACGCTGCATACGACGCGCACGTTCGACTACAAGTCGCCGTCGTCGGCGGGCAATCCGAACGGCACGTCGCTGCCGACGAAAAGCGGGCAGGGCGAGCTGCCCGATCAGGCGGAAATTTACGAATACACCGGCGCTTACACGTATCCGGCGCAGGACCGCGGCGAACACCTGTCGAAGATTCGCCTCGAGGAATGGGAGTCGCGTGCGAAGCGTTTCTTCGGCGTGGGCGGCGTGCGTTCGATCGACGCCGGCCGGCGTTTCACCCTCGTGGACCATCCGGAGCACGATCGCGATGCGGCGAGCGACCGCGAGTTCGCGGCCATCGGCGTCACGCGTTACATCGAGAACAATCTGCCGGCCTCTGACCACGAAGCAAGTTTCCCGCATAGCCTGCAGGACGCGCTGGCGCAGGTGAAGGCCGGGCACGGGAAAGGGGGCGCGTTCGAGGTCGGGCACGACGACGGCTCGGCCGGGTTCTATCTCGTCGCGGTCGAGGCGCAGCGCGCGAGCGTGCCGTATCGCAGCCCGTTCGAGCACCGCAAGCCCGCGATGCAGCTCGAGACGGCCGTCGTGGTCGGTCCGAAGGGCGAGGAGGTCTATACCGACGCGCTGAACCGGATCAAGGTCATGTTCGTGTGGGACCGCCAGAGCGAAGGCCGCGAGACGGCATCGTGCTGGATGCGCGTCGTGCAATCGGATACCGGCGGCGGTTACGGCGCGGTGCATATTCCGCGCGTCGGCGAGGAAGTGCTGATCGGCTACATCGGCGGCGACTGCGATCGGCCGATCGTCATGCATCGTGTCTACAACGGGGCGGCCAAGCCGCAATGGCATAGCGACGGGATACTGTCGGGCTTCCGGTCGAAGGAATATGCGGGATCGGGGCACAACGAGATGGTGCTCGACGACGCGACCGGGCAGAACCGCGCGCGCCTGTTCAGCAGCAGCGCGAATTCGCTGCTTCATCTCGGCTATCTGATCGAGCAGAACGGCAACACGCGTGGTGCGTATCTCGGCTCGGGTTTCGATCTGCGCACGGATGCGTACGGCGCGCTGCGTGCGGGCCAGGGCTTGTACGTGACGACGCATCCGAAGCAGGCGAACAGCCAGCCGCTCGACGCGAGCGAGGCAAAGCAGCAGCTTGGCAGTGCGGACGGGTTGATCGAGTCGATGTCGCAGGTCAGCGAGATGCATCAGGCGGAGAGTCTCGGTGCCGGTCGCGATGCGCTGAAGCAGTTCGCCGATGCGACGCAGAACAGCGTGGCGGGGGCGGCCTCGGGGGGCGGCAGGACGGCCGGCGGCGGAACGGGGAATGCCAATGCGTTCAAGGAACCCGTGATGCTGTTCGCGAGCCCGGCGGGGATCGGGATGGCTTCGCAGCAGTCGGTGCATCTGGCGAGCGAGCAGCAGACCAATATCGCCAGCGGGCAAAGCACGTTCGTGACCAGTGGGAAATCGCTGATCGCCGGCATCCGGGATCGCATCAGCCTGTTCGCGCAGAACGCCGGGATGAAGCTGTTTGCCGGG
>NZ_BCPP01000576.1:0-4621 GCF_016586125.1 Burkholderia sp. E168m23 | reverse complement strand
GTCGTCGAGCCAGACGAGGTGCTTGACGGGATCGAGCCGCAGCGGGCCGATCGCGAGCGTCGTCTGCGCGCGGCCCGCATGGCGGCGGTTGACCGCGCGGATGCGGGCGAGCAGCTCGTCGAGCTCGAACGGCTTGACGAGATAGTCGTCCGCGCCGCTGTCGAGGCCGGCGATGCGGTCGGGCACGCCGTCGCGTGCGGTGATGATGATCGCGGGGAGGTTTTCGTCGCGGCGGCGCAGCGCGGCGAGCACGGACAAACCGTCGCGGTTCGGCAGCCCGAGATCGAGCAGCAGCAGCCCGTAGCCGGTCGCGCGCAACGCCAGCGACGCGGCGTCGCCGTCCTTCACCCAGTCGACCGCGAAGCCTTCCTGTTTGAGGCCCTGTTCGAGCCCGCTGCCGATCAGCGGATCGTCCTCGACGAGCAGTACGCGCATGAGTTCGTGTCTCTTCAACGGGGGCGCCGTGGCGCCCGGGATTCCCATGATAAGCGTACGCGTCTTAGGCCAAGCTTAAATGCGCGCGGTGCGCGGCGCGGTTTTCGTACTCGTCCAATGCGGCACCGTGTCACTTCGGCATGCCCTTCAGGTTTGCTTAATCTTACGGTCCGTAATCTGGCGCCGTCGCGTTCAACGGAGCGCGGCGCCACATCGAAGAAGAGGACCGAGATCATGAAACACCTGGCCAGAATCCTGGCGGTTGCGCTCGTCGCGCTGCCTGCCGCCGTCTATGCGCAATACACGGGGCCGTCCGCGCTGACCACGACCACCGTGAAGGAGCTGCTCGCCAACGGCAAGGATGACCAGCACGTGCAGTTGCAGGGGCGCATCGTCAAGCACGTCGGCGGCGAGGATTACGAGTTCGCCGACGCCACCGGCACGATCCGCGTCGAGATCGACCACAAGCTGTGGGCGCCGGGCCAGCCCGTCAGCGACAAGAACGAAGTGAAGCTGACCGGCGAATTCGAGCGCAAATGGTCGGGCCGCGTGAAGGTCGACGCCGATCACGTCGAAGTGCTGCGCTGACCGGTGGGCGCGGAGCCGGTGATACCATGGACGACCGGTTCCCGTTCCCACCAAGATGGCCGCCAATTTCGACGAACTCGCGTCCCGGATCCGGGCGCAATTTTCCGAGCTGAGCCCGCAATTCCAGGCGGGCGCCGCCTTCCTGCTCGATCATCCCGACGAAGTCGCCACGTCGTCGATGCGCAAGGTCGCGCAGCGCGCGCAGGTCCAGCCTGCGTCGCTCGTGCGGCTCGCGCAGCAATTCGGCTTTCCCGGCTGGAACGAGCTGCGCGACCTGTGCGTCGCGCGTGTGCGCACGCGGCCCGAGCCGCTCACGCAGCGCGCGCGCTCGCTCGTACGGCCCGACGCGAAGGCGTCGCTCGCGCACGATCTGCTCGCCGCGCAGCAGCACAACCTGTCGGCGACCGCCGCGCAGAACGAGCACGCGCTCGCCGATGCCGCGAAGCTGATCCGCAAGGCATCGCACGTGCACGTGGCGGGGTTTCGCTCGTGCTATCCGGTCGCGTTCGGTTTCGTCTACGGCTACCGGCTGTTTCGTCCGACCGTGTCGCTGCTCAACGGCGTCGCCGGTTCGCTCGAAATGGAGTTGCGCACGATCGCGAAGCAGAGCGTGACCGTGATCGTCAGCTTCGCGCCGTATTCGGCCGAGGCGACGCGTGTCGCGCAGGCGGCGAAAGCGCAGGGCAGCAAGATCGTCGCGATCACCGACAGTGCGGTATCGCCGATCGCGCTGCACGCGGACGCGCAACTGATCTTCACGCACGACAGCCCGTCGTTCTTTCCGTCGCTGGTGGCCGCGCATGCGATGGCCGAGACGCTGGTCGCGCAGTTGCTGGCGCTCGAAGGCAGCGACGCGATCGCGGCGCTCGAGCGGACCGAAGCGGAACTGCACGCGAAGGGCGCGTACGTCGTTTGACGTGCGCGGCACGTGCGGCTTGTTGGACCCACTTTCATTGACTACCCGACGTAACCGATGACGTTGACCTATGCAGTGACCGACGCGGCGGACGCGGAGGTACGCAAGCAGATCGTCGCACCGCTCGTCCGCTTCAACGAAAGCCAGGCCGGCCCGGTCGACTTCCGGCCGCTGGCCGTGATCGTGACCGACGCGGCCGGCGCGGTGGTCGGCGGCCTGTGGGGCGGCACGGCGTTCGGCTGGCTGCATGTCGACCTGCTCGTCGTGCCCGAGTCCGCGCGCGGTCAGGGCGCCGGCACGCGCATCATGGATCTGGCCGAACGAGAGGCCGTCGCGCGCGGCTGCCACAGCGCGTGGCTCGACACGTTCGACTTCCAGGCGCGGCCCTTCTACGAGAAGCGCGGCTATGTCCGCTTCGGCGAGCTGCCCGATTATCCGGTCGGGCACACCCGCATCTTCCTGACGAAGAAACTCGCCGGCTGAGCGGCGCCGCGCGGCACGGTTGACGATGCCGACGGCCGTCGCCTACGATACCGGGCAGCGATGCAGGTCGCTTCCGGGTCCGCGGAAAGGGTTCAACCCACCTGTCGCGGCAAATCCAGTCTTCCCCATCCTTCGTGCTGGCGGTATTGCGGACCTTCGGCCATCCATGCACAAGGATTCGCATGAAAAAGCTGCCTCCCGACGCTCATCCCGATCATCTGAAAAAGCAGGCCAAGGCATTGTTGCGCCTGTACCGGCAGGGAGATGCCGGTGCCGTCGCGCGCTTCGTCGCATCGCTGCCGGCCGCCGCGCATCGCACGCATGACGAAACGCTCGCGCTCGGGCTCCGCCTGCACGACGCGCAGTCCTGCATCGCACGCGAGTACGGCTTTGCTTCATGGGCCGATCTCGGCGCGTTCGTCGAAACGCATGCGCTCGCGCGGCAACCGCGCGCGCTGTTGAGCCGGCGCTGGCTCGACCTCGCCTACGGCGCCGACGTGACCGGCGGCTTCGGCGCGGCCCGGCCGCGCGTCGCCGCGCAACTGCTGCGCGATCATCCCGAACTCGTGTCGGCGGACCCGGCGATTGCATGCGCGGCGGGCGATCTCGACGCGGTGAAGGCGGCGCTGGCCGCCGATCCCGGCTGGATCGCGCGCGCCGGCGGTGCGCTGAAGTTGCCGCCGCTCGTCGCCGTCACGCATTCGCGGCTCGGGCAGCTTCCCGAATTCGCAGTCAGGCTGCGTGCGTGTGCGCGCCATCTGCTAGATGCGGGCGCCGATCCGAACCAGCGGATCGGCAACCGGTATCCGCCGGCCTCGCTCGCCGAGCCCGACGCGTCGGAACCGTTGTCGGCGCTGTATGGCGCCGCCGGCGTCAATCGCGATCCGGCGCTCACCGCGATGCTGCTGGAAGCCGGCGCCGATCCGAACGACGGCGAATCGTTGTATCACTCGGTGGAGAATCCGGCGTGTACGCGTCTGCTGCTCGAGCACGGCGCATGGGTGGGCGGGACGAATGCGTTGCGGCGCGCGCTCGACGTACCGGACGCGGCCGCGCTCGAGTTGCTGCTCGCGCACGGCGGTGACCCCAACGAACCGGCCGGCGAAGGACCGACGAAGACGTGGGGCGCGCCGTTGCTGCGCGCGATCGCCGTGCGTTGCCCGGCGCGCCATGTCGCCGCGCTGCTGGAAGCCGGCGCCGACCCCCGCGCGCGGACCGCGGCGGGCGTCAGCGCGTACCGGCTCGCGATGCAGGCCGGGTTGTCCGACGTCGCTGCGCTGTTGCGCGCCGCCGGAGCCGAGGAGACGCTCGACGCACAAGATGCGTTCGTGGCGGCCTGCGCGCGCGCCGATGCCGACGACGCACGGCGCATTCAGGCGAAGCATCCCGAGCTGCCCGGTGCGCTGTCCGACGACCGGCTGCGGCTACTGCCGGACGCCGCCGCGTGGGGCTCGCGTGATGCGGTGAAGGTAATGGTGGAGCTGGGCTGGCCGATCGCCGCGCGAGGCGGCGACTGGGACGCGAGCGCGCTGAATCACGCGGTGTTCCGCGGCGATGCCGAACTTCTGGCGTTCCTGCTCGCGCGCGGCGCAAGCTGGCGTGAGCTGCACGGATTCGGCAGCGACGCGCTCGGTACGCTGTCCTGGGCGTCCGTCAACGAACCGGAGGGCGTCGGCGATCCCGACTGGGAAGCGTGCGCGCGCGTGCTGATCGCGCACAGCGTGCCGCAAGCGGTGCGCGATCCGTCGAATCCGGATGGCGTGCTGATCGACGGTCGCGCGATGCGGTTCTCCGAGGCCGTCGCCGACGTGTTGCTCGGCATCGACGGCGGGGCGTCTGCATCGACGTAAATTGACGCGAGCGGCCCGGCGCGGTGGCCTGCATTCGGCTTTGGCGCGCGTTCTTGCGGGTTGCGCGGCGACATTTCGGCAAACGCTGAAACGTCGCGTGCACGACCGGCGTAAGCTCACCGTCAACACCTTCCCGGAGTTCACGATGACCCGTTCCGACCAGCAAGCCCGCCACGCCGAAGCTTTCCGCGCGCTGCACACGCGCCCCGGCGCATTCATCATCCCGAACCCGTGGGACGCCGGCACCGCGCGACTGCTCGCGATGGCCGGCTTCGAGGCGCTCGCCACGACGAGCGCCGGCTACGCGTTTTCGAAAGGGCGGCCCGATAACGCGATCGACCGCGACGCG
>NZ_BCPP01000575.1:0-4665 GCF_016586125.1 Burkholderia sp. E168m23 | reverse complement strand
CGAAGGTGTACACGGTCAAACTGCGCCAGGGCGTGAAGTTCCACGACGGCACCGACTTCAATGCCGCCGCGGTGAAGGCGAATTTCGACCGCGTGACCGATCCGGCGAACAAGCTGAAGCGGTACGGCCTGTTCCGGGTGATCGAGAAGACCGAAGTGGTCGATCCGAACACCGTGCGATTCACGTTGCGCGAGCCGTTCTCGGCGTTCATCAACACGCTCGCGCACCCGTCCGCGGTGATGATTTCGCCGGCCGCGCTGAAGAAGTGGGGGCGTGACGTGTCGCTGCATCCGGTCGGCACCGGCCCGTTCGAGTTCGTCGAATGGAAGCAGACCGACGACATGAAGGTGAAGAAATTCGCCGGCTACTGGAAGAAGGGCTATCCGAAGGTCGATGCGATCGACTGGAAACCGGTGGTCGACAACAACACGCGCGCCGCGCTGATCAAGACCGGCGAGGCCGATTTCGCGTTCACGATTCCGTTCGAGCAGGCGACCGATCTGAAGAGCAATCCGAAGGTGGACTTGATCGAGGCGCCGTCGATCATCCAGCGCTACATTTCGCTGAACACGCGGCAAAAGCCGTTCGATAACCCGAAGGTGCGCGAAGCGCTGAACTACGCGGTCAACAAGGAGGCGCTCGCGAAGGTCGTGTTCGCCGGTTACGCGACGCCGCAGACGGGCGTGGCGCCGACGGGCGTCGAATACGCAACGAAACTCGGGCCCTGGCCGTATGACCCGGCGAAGGCGCGCGCGCTGCTGAAGGAGGCCGGCTATCCGAACGGCTTCGAATCGACGCTGTGGTCCGCCTACAATCACACGACGGCGCAGAAGGTGATCCAGTTCGTCCAGCAGCAGCTCGCGCAGGTCGGCGTGAAGGTGCAGGTGCAGGCGCTCGAGGCCGGCGAACGGGTTGCCCGGGTGGAGAGCGCCCAGGATGCGGCGAAGGCGCCGGTGCGGATGTACTACAGCGGCTGGTCGGCGTCGACGGGCGAGGCGAACTGGGCCCTGTCGCCGCTGCTTGCGTCGGAGTCGGCGCCGCCGAAGTTGTACAACACGGCGTACTACAAGAACGGTCTGGTCGACGACGATCTCGCGCAGGCACTCTCCACGACCGATCGCGCGAAGAAGGCCAGCCTCTACGCCGATGCGCAGAAGCAGATCTGGGCCGACGCGCCGTGGATCTTCCTCGTGCAGGAGAAGATCGTCTACGCACGCAGCAAGCGCCTGCAGGGCATGTACGTGATGCCGGACGGCTCGTTCAACTTCGACGAAATCTCGCTGAAATGACGGCGGTTTGCCCGCCACGCAGTGCCGGCGGCGCGAGCCGCCGGTGCGCTGATTCGATCGGTGTCCCATGCTGAATTTCCTCGTCAAACGCCTGTTCGGCCTGCTGCCCACGCTCGCGATCGTCGCGGTGCTGGTGTTCCTGTTCGTGCACCTGCTGCCCGGCGACCCGGCGCGGCTCGCGGCCGGCCCCGAAGCCGACGACGCGACGGTCGCGCTCGTGCGTGCCGATCTTGGGCTCGACAAGCCGATGCCGACCCAGTTCGCGAACTTCTTCGTGAAGATCGCGCACGGCGATTTCGGCATCTCGACGCGCAGCAAGCGGCCGGTGTCGACCGAGATCGGGGAGCGCTTCATGCCGACGCTGCTGCTCACGCTCGTCAGCATGGTGTGGGCGACGGCGATCGGGATGGCGATCGGGATCGCGTCGGCCGTGTGGCGCAATCGCTGGCCCGACCGACTCGGGATGACGATCGCGGTGTCGGGTATTTCGTTTCCCGCGTTCGCGCTCGGCATGCTGCTGATGGAGATCTTCTCGGTGAAGCTCGGCTGGCTGCCGGTCGTGCCGGACGGCACGTGGAAGAGCTACGTGCTGCCGTCGCTGACGCTCGGCGCCGCGGTCGCCGCCGTGATGGCGCGCTTCACGCGCGCGTCGTTCGTCGAGGTGCTGAACGAGGACTTCGTGCGCACCGCGCGCGCGAAGGGCGTGCACGAGCCGATGGTCGTGCTCAAGCATTGCCTGCGCAACGCGATGATTCCGGTCGTCACGATGATGGGGCTGCAGTTCGGCTTCCTGCTCGGCGGCTCGATCGTCGTCGAGGCCGTGTTCAACTGGCCGGGGCTCGGCCGCCTGCTGGTCGATGCGGTGACGATGCGCGACTACCCGGTGATCCAGGCGATCGTGCTGCTGTTCTCGCTGGAATTCATCCTGATCAACCTGACCGTCGACGTGCTGTACGCGGTCATCAACCCGACCATCCGGTTCAAGTGAGGCCAGCATGAACGCGACTGTCCAGCCCGCGGCGCCGGCCGCATCGACCGCGATCCGCACGCCGTGGCGCGAATTCTGGCGCAAGTTCCGCAAGCAGACCGTCGCGCTCGTCGCGGGCGGCTTCGTGCTGGCGCTCGTCGTGCTCGCGTTCGTCGGCCCGCACATCGTGCCGTTCGATCCGGAGAACTATTTCGACTACGACGCGCTGAACGCGGGGCCGTCGGCCGTGCACTGGTTCGGCGTCGATTCGCTCGGGCGCGACATCTTCAGCCGGATCGTCGCGGGCACCCGCATCTCGCTCGCGGCCGGCTTCTTCTCGGTGGCGCTCGGCGCGGTGATCGGCACGTTCTTCGGACTGCTCGCCGGCTATTACGAAGGCTGGTGGGACCGCATCACGATGCGCATCGCCGACGTGCTGTTCGCGTTCCCCGGCATCCTCCTCGCGATCGGCGTGGTCGCGATCCTCGGCAACGGGATGGTCAACGTGATCTGCGCGGTCGCGATCTTCAGCATTCCGGCGTTCGCGCGGCTCGTGCGCGGCAACACGCTGGTGCTCAAGCACATGACCTACGTCGAGGCCGCGCGCAGCATCGGCGCGTCCGACTGGACGATCATCATGCGGCACATCCTGCCGGGTACCGTGTCGTCGGTCGTCGTCTACTTCACGATGCGGATCGGCACGTCGATCATCACCGCCGCGAGCCTGTCGTTCCTCGGGCTCGGCGCGCAGCCGCCGACGCCGGAGTGGGGCGCGATGCTCAACGAGGCGCGCGCGGACATGGTGACGGCGCCGCACATCGCGGTGTTCCCGAGCCTGGCGATCTTCCTGACCGTGCTCGCGTTCAACCTGCTCGGCGACGGGCTGCGCGACGCGCTTGACCCGAAGCTGGAGCGCCGTTGATGCGGCCTGCACCGATGTGGATGGCGACGCTGCCGGCCGGGCCGCGCGGCACGATCGCCGACGTGCCGGGCGTGACGGTCGGCCATTGCACGCTCGATGCCGGCAGCGTGCAGACCGGTGTGACCGTCGTGAAGCCGCATCCGGGCGACGTGTACCGCAGCAAGGTGCCGGCGGGGGCGGCCGTGATCAACGGGTTCGGCAAGAGCGTCGGGCTCGTGCAGGTCGACGAACTCGGCACGCTCGATACGCCGGTCGCGCTGACCAATACGTTCGGCGTCGGCGCGGTCGCACAGGCGCAGATCCGCGCGGCGATCGCGGCGAATCCGCGGGTCGGCCGCGACTGGTCGACCGTCAATCCGCTCGTGTTCGAATGCAACGACGGTTACCTGAACGACATCCAGGCGTTCGCGGTCACCGCCGCGCACTACGACGACGCATGCCGCGCGGCGTCGCGCGATGTCGCACGCGGCGCGGTGGGCGCCGGGCGCGGGATGTCGTGCTTCGACCTGAAGGGCGGGATTGGTTCCGCGTCGCGCGTGGCCGTCGCGGCCGGCCGGCCCTATACGGTCGGTGCGCTCGTGCTCGCGAATTTCGGCCGGCTGCCGATGCTGACGCTCGGCGGCGTGCCGCTCGGGCGCATCGTCGCGCAACGGCGCGCGGCCGAAGCGGCCCGCGCGGCGCCGCCCGAGCAGGGCTCGATCATCCTGTTGCTGGCGACCGATGCGCCGCTCGACGCGCGGCAACTGTCGCGGCTCGCGCGCCGCGCGGGGGCGGGGCTGGCCCGCACGGGTTCCGTTTACGGGCATGGCAGCGGCGACATCGCGCTCGCTTTCTCGACCGCCTACACGATCGCGCACGACGCATCGACGATCGCGCTGCCGGCCCTCGTGGCCGATGCGGCGCTCGATCCGCTGTTCATGGCCGCGGCCGAAAGCGTCGAGCACGCGATCGCCGACGCGTTGCTGCAGGCGGTGACGGTCGCCGGGCGCGACGGCCACGTGCGGCAAGCGCTGCGCGACGCTGTGCCCGACCTCGACCGGCTGTTCAACGAAGACAACGAAGGGCATCCGACCCAGTCATGAAGATTCTGATCTCGACCGACATCGAGGGCGTCGCCGGCGTATTCGCGACCGAGCAGACGCGCGCCGGCAATCCGGAATACGAACGCGCACGCCGCTGGATGACCGCCGAGGCGAACGCGGCGATCGAAGGCGCGTTCGCGGGCGGCGCGCAGGCCGTGTGGGTCAACGATTCGCATGGCGGCTATCGCAACCTGCTGCCCGACGGGCTCGATGCGCGGGCGCGCGTCGTGCTCGGCAAGCCGCGCACGCTCGGAATGATGGCGGGCCTCGAACAGCAGCCCGATCTCGTGTTCATGATCGGCTATCACGCGAAATCGCAGACGCGCGGCGTGCTCGCGCATACGATCAACAGCTTTGCGTTCACGCAGGTGTGGCTGAACGGCGTCGAGCTTGGCGAAGCCGGGC
>NZ_BCPP01000574.1:0-4667 GCF_016586125.1 Burkholderia sp. E168m23 | reverse complement strand
GCGACGTACTTCATGCCTTCGCGAACGATCGATTGCGCGAGGACGGTTGCCGTCGTCGTGCCGTCGCCTGCGTTGTCGCTGGTCTTGGAAGCGACTTCCTTGACCATTTGCGCGCCCATGTTCTGGAGCTTGTCCTTCAGCTCGATTTCCTTCGCGACCGACACACCGTCCTTGGTGACCGTCGGGCCGCCGAAGCTGCGCTCGAGCACGACGTTGCGGCCCTTCGGACCCAGCGTGACCTTGACTGCGTTGGCGAGAATGTTCACGCCTTCGACCATCTTCGAACGGGCGGAATCGCCGAATACGACGTCTTTAGCTGCCATCTTCTAACTCCTTGAATTCTTGGGAATATGTACCGTCGGAGGACGCTTACTTGGCGTTGACCACGGCCATGATGTCTTCTTCGCGCATGACCAGCAGTTCCTGGCCGTCGACCTTCACGGTCTGACCTGCGTACTTGCCGAACAGGACACGATCGCCGACCTTCACGTCGAGTGCGATCGGTGCGCCCTTGTCGTCGCGCTTGCCCGGGCCGACCGCGAGGATCTCGCCTTGATCCGGCTTTTCAGCAGCAGCTTCGGGGATCACGATGCCCGAGGCGGTCTTGGTTTCCTGATCCAGGCGCTTGACGATCACGCGATCGTGCAAAGGACGAAGGTTCATATTCACTCCTCTCTTGACTGAGATTGAAGAACGCTTAGGGAATCTGCCCGGCTTATCGCCCGGCAGAGAATTGTTAGCACTCTCGTGCAGCGAGTGCTAATTATATGGACGGGTTTTGACAAATTCAAGAAGGGGAACCAGAGGAATTTTTGGGGCGGCGACGCGGCGGGAAAACCCACGAAAACAACCAAAAACCCTTTCAAAACAAATCCATGACGTACGCAACCGCCCCGGCGGAAGGGCTCGAGCGGCCCGCGCCTGTCATCCAGCCCCGTTTGGACACCGGGTAAGCCCGGAGTTCCTGAGACCGATGACATCGCATCGAAAAAACCGTGCGGACGCCGATTTCGTCTGCCGCGACGTGCTCGTTCGCCGGCGTCGCCGGGCCGCTTCACGCGTCGGCGCAGTCCGCGTCCGTCAGCGGCCGGAAGATCCGGCCCTCCGTCTCGACGGTCGTGGCCAGCCGCCGGGCGAGGCCCTTCGCGCCTTCGCGCATCACGACGTCGTGATTCCATCGGAACAGCGGCCGTGCCAGCGGCTCCAGCCAGTTCATCCAGCCATGCGTGCGGATGTGCCAGTCGTAGCGCACGACGGTGCGCGCGCCGGCGGCGGCGAACGACCAGCGTCCGTCGCCCTCGATCGCGCCGCTCGCACGACCTTCGAGCGCATGCGGCCGCTCGACGCGCCGCACGCGCATGTCGAAGGTCAGCCGGTACGGCAGCGCGCCCTTCCATGTATACCGGTGCAAGGCGCCGACGCCGCGCGCGTCGCCCGGCTCGAGCTCGACGGTACGCACGGCGCCCTTCCACCAGTCGGGCCAGCGGTCGACCTGATAGATCGCATCCCAGACCGCCGCGAGCGACGCATCCACCCGCCAGGTCGTCGAAAACCGGTATTCCGCCATGCAGCCTCCGGCATGCGCGTTCGGGAACGCGGATCGGCGCGCCGTCAGGGCGCGAAGAAACGCTCGGGAAACGCGACGTCGATCTCCACGTCGTCGAGCGTCACGGTTTCGAGCGGCACGTCGTCATCGTCGGCGTAGCTCACCACTTTCAGTGGAAAACCATCCGCGGCGTCGAGCCACAACCGGTAACGATGCACGCCGTCGACCGCGTGCGCGGGCGCGCCCGTGACCAGCACGCGCTGCGCGGTCCGGCCGCCGACGGCTTCCTCGCCTTCGATCACCGTCGCGCCGCCCTGCTGCAGCGCATGCACGTTGCGCAGCAGTTCGCCGACGTCCGAGCGGTCGACCCGGTGGCCGGCGCGGTCGCGCACGAGCGGATTGGACGGCGACAGCGTCAGCGCGGGCGGCGCATGCGTGCCGAACGGGCGCAGCCGCACCTTGCCGTCCCCGGGATCGTACGCGAGCACCGCGCCACGATGCGGCGACACGAAATCCATCCGGACGAAGCCCGGCTTCAGGTACGCGTAGCGGATTTCGGTGCGCTCGCCGTCGCGCGCCGACGAGCGGATCGTCGCGCGGTACGAGCGGACGTGGTCGAAATGCGACTGCGCGACGGTCACGGGATCGGCTGTCATGCTCGCTCCTATCAGGCTCGCGGCCAGCAACGCGGCGATCACGGCGCTGCCTCGACATCGAGTACGCCTTCCATCCCGCGCTCGCGATGGCTGCGGAAAAACAGCAGCCGGTGCGTGCAATAGTAGGCGAACCGGCCCGGCTGCTGCGGCGTGAAACGAAACGTTCTCGGCGTGGTGCCGAGCTCGGTATGCACCGCGATGCCCGCCTGCGGCGGCGCGTCGATCTCGAAGCTGTGCGGCACCACGCCGGGCTCGGCCGATACGGTCAGCTCGACCGGCACGTGCGCGCGGACGATCACGTGGTTCGGCCGGAAGAAATAGCTGCCGCCGACGATCGTCACGCGCTGCACGCCATCGGCATCGACCGGCACGCGCACGGGTGCATCGCCCTGCGCTTGCGCAAGCATCGTGCCCGCGACGACCGCCGTCAGCACCACCCCCTTCATCATCGCCGTCTTCATCGCCTGCTCCCCGCGGGCACCGCACGTCATCCCTTCCACGCGTCGGTCGGCCCGCCCAGCGCGCCGCATGCGTCGATCGCGAGTTCGCGCAGACGCCGTTCGTCGCCACGGCCGGACAGCGCATAACCCATGCCGCGATCCGACCAGAAATACGTGTATCGACCGTCGGCCGACATCGCCCGCGGCGCGAGGCGACGCGCATCGTATGCGGTCATGTACAGCGTCACGCGCGCGCCGTCCGCGCGCTGGTACATGAGCTGCGCGGCCGGCCCCGCGTCGCCGGGCAGCAATCGACCGCCCAGCAGCGCGTAACCGTATTCGTCGAGCGACGGCGCGCGCACCGGCCGGCCAATCCGCGCCGACAGCCACGCGGCGAGACGCTTGGGATCGGCCGCACCGACTTCCACCGGATGCTCGTGGTCGGCGGCGTACACGGCGTACGCGACATCCGCGCGCGTGGCGAACGCCGGTTCGCGGCCGAACGCCACCCAGCCCGCATGCAGCGCGACACCGATCAGCAGCCCGGCCGCCAGCCCGGCGAACGCGTGGGCGACGGCGCGCCAGCGCGGCGCGCGGCGCTGCACGAACAACGCGGGCGCGGCGGCCGGCAACGGGAACAGTGCTTTCAGCGCATCGCGCTGAGCACGGTAATGGGCGAATCGTTCGGCTTCCTGCGGATCGGACTGCAGGCGCTCGAGCATCTCGCGCCGCTCGTGCCCGGACAGTTCGCCGTCCAGCAGCGCGGACAGCAGTTGCGCCGACGCATCGTCGTCCTGCTGATTCGAAGGCTTGCGCGGATCGTCCATCATGGCTTCCCGATCACCCGTAACGTGGCCGTGCCGTGCGGCGACGGCGCGTCCGACAGCAACGCGCGCATCTGCGCACGCGCCCGCGCGAGCCGCGACATCACCGTGCCGACCGGCACGCCGAGCACTTGCGCGGCATCGCGATAGCTCAACTCCTCGAGCGCGACCAGCAGCAGCACCTCGCGCTGCTCGACCGGCAGCCGGTACAGCGCGCGCTGCACGTCGCGCAACTCCAGGCCGCCGACCTCGCCGGCGGGGGCAGCCATCGTCTGCCACGGCGCCGTCGCGTCGTCGACCGCGATCTCGTGCCGCGCGCGCAACTGATCGATGAAGCGGTGCCGCAACAGCGTCAGCAACCACGCGCGCAGGTTGCCGCCGTCGCGCGGCGGCCGGTTCAGCGCACGCTCGAGCGTGTCCTGCACAAGATCGTCGGCCCACGCGCGCTCGCCCGTCAGCGCACGCGCATAGCGCGTGAGATGCGGAAGCCACACCAGCAGGTCCGACTCATAGCTCATCGGGATGCCTCGCGCGTCGCCGCGCGGTCACGGCCGTGCGACGTGCCACATGCCGCCGATTCCGTCGCCGCCCGCGTCGCCGGCCTTGTGGTCCATCTTCCAGCGATACAGCGGGCGGCCGCGGTACGCCCACTGCTTTTTGCCGTCGTCGCGGGCGACGAGGCTCAGCGCCCCCGACGCCTTGTCGTACGCGTCGGCGAGCGCGGGCGGCCAGTTGGCTGCGCACGTGCCGTCGCACATGCTCTTGCCCGGCGCATCGCGATCGAACACGTACAACGTCATGTGCGCTTCGTCGACCAGTTTCCCGTCGCCGACCTGTGGCGGTTCCGCGGCCGCCGGCCGCACGATCGCCGCCGTCAGCGCGGTGGCGAAGAGCATCCGTTTCATTCCCGTTCTCCTTGACGTCGTGTCGCGACACGGTGCCGCCGGACGGGACGATCGGCTGCGTCGCGATCATTATCCCGCCGGCCGGCGGTGCCGGAACTCGGTATGTAAACGGACAGGGATGGCCGGTTATTCCATGCCACGCCGCGACGCGCGGCGGCGATCATTCATGCGACGAAAGCGAGCGGAAGCCTGAAATAACAACGCGGCATGACATCGCTGTCATGCCGCGTTGCGCGACCCCTGTTGCAGGGGCCGTATCGCGCGAGCGTCTCGCACGACGGCCGATACGGCGCCGT
>NZ_BCPP01000573.1:0-4668 GCF_016586125.1 Burkholderia sp. E168m23 | reverse complement strand
CCGGTCTGAATGCAGAGCCGGCCATTGCTTTTTATCGGCCATTGATTGCCAAGGCCGAGGTCCGGAAAGGGACCTACCGTCGGATTTCCGAGTGGAGCAGTCGTTTGGCCGTCAGTTTCGGAGATGGAACTGCCGGCTGCTTCCGGCCGGCAACCGCCAGTCGATCCCCCCGCCGCTTCGCCGCCGAGCACGGTCGGCGGCACCGCGACGACACACACCGACGCGCTCGTGCCGGCACTGAAGGCGATCGACGCGACCGCATGTCCCCCGTCGCGCCGATCACCCCCGCTCAGATCTGCTGCTGGCCGCCATCGACGAACAATTCGATGCCGTTCACGAAGCTCGCGTCGTCCGACGCCAGGAACAGCGCCGCGCCCGCAATCTCGCCCGGCTCGCCGAGGCGCCCCATCGGAATCTGCGCCGCCAGATAATCGGCAAGCCCCTGCCGCTGACCCGCATCGTCGCCGGCGAGATCGAGCAGGCCGGGCGTGCGGGTCGCGCCCGGGCTGATCGTGTTCACGCGGATGCGTCGGTCCTTGAGGTCGAGAATCCAGCTACGCGCAAACGCACGCACCGCCGCCTTCGAAGCCGAATACACGCTGAACGCAGCGGTGCCCGCGCTACCCGCCGTCGAGCCGGTCAGGATCACCGATGCGCCATCGGCCAGCAGCGGCAGCGCCTTCTGCACGGTGAACAGCACGCCCTTCACGTTGCGGTCGAAGGTGTCGTCGTAGTGCGCTTCGGTGATGCTGCCCAGCGGCAGCATCGAACCGCCGCCGGCGTTCACGAACAGCACGTCCAGGCGCCCCTGTTCTTCCTTGATTTGCGCATACAGCGCGTCGAGCTCATCGAGCTTCGTGGAATCGGAACGCACGCCGGTGGCCGTGCCGCCGGCTTCACGGATACCCGCCACGGCGGCATCGAGTTCGGCCTGACGGCGGCCCGTGAGATAGACGTGCGCCCCTTCAGCGGCGAAGCGTTGGGCGGTGGCCAGGCCGATGCCGCTGGTGGCGCCGGTGACGAGTGCGATCTTGTTGTCGAGCTTGCGTGCCATGGTATTGCTCCTTTCGTTTGATCAGTGGGTGTTTCGGTTGGGTGTTACGTGCTGCGATGTGAGGAGAATATCGACGGCTCGATCTTTTCGAAATAGAATCAATCGAAATCCAACGTTGCATAAATGAAAAGATGAGGGGAAATGGCGCACCTGCCTGATTTCGAAGGGTTGGCGATGTTCGCGAAGGTGGCCGAGCACGGGTCGTTTGCCGCTGCGGCGCGCTCGACCGGCGTGTCGGTCGCCACCGTCTCCCGCGGGGTGGCACGTCTGGAGGACCGGCTCGGCGCGCGGCTGTTCAATCGCACGTCGCGGCAGCTCTCGCTGACCGAGTTCGGCCGGACGATCAGCGAGAAGGCCGGCGAGATCTACCGTCAGGCCGAGGAAGCGGAAAGCTCGGCGCGCGAGATGTCGGTGCAGCCGCGCGGGCTGGTGCGTCTGGCCGTGCCGATGTCGTTCGGGCTGCGCTGGGTCGCGCCGCTACTGCCGGGCTTTTTTCGCGCGTATCCGGAGGTGTCGATCGACCTGCATTTATCGGATGCGTCGGTCGATCTGATTGCCGATGGGTTCGACGCGGCGCTGCGTATCGCCGCGCTGCCGGATTCGTCGCTGGTCGCGCGTCGGCTGTGTGCGGTCACGCAATTCGTGGTGGCGGCGCCGGAATATCTGAGGCGCGAAGGGCGCCCCACGCATCCGCTCGAATTGGCGGATCGCCCTTGCCTCCCGTACGCGTATCGCGCGCGGAGTGCCGTATGGCGCTTCACGAACGACGCAGGCGATGAGGAGTCGGTGATGCCGACGGGCCCGCTACGCGTCACCAACGCCGATGCGCTGTTGCCGACGCTGCTCGATGGGCTTGCGATCGCCGAACTGCCGGAGTTCATCGCGGGCGAATATCTGGCTGATGGCCGTCTCGAAGCCATTCTCCCCGACTGGTCGCTGACGACGGGCGGGCTTTATTTCGTTACGCCGTCGGCGCGGGCGCGACCCGCGAAGGTGACGGCGTTGTCCGACTACTTCGCCGAACATCTGGGCAATCCCGTCTGGCGATGGCCAAAATGATGTTTCGGTGAGCGGTCGAATCAAGCACTCTCGTGCCCTATGACGACGCTGCCCCCCCGGATGCCCTTGCCTCTCTCCATCAGACCGCGACCGCCCGATAAACGATCGCCGCCACTCCCGAACGCGGCCGCACGTTACGTCGACTTCCCTCTTCGCACCCTGTGCGAAGGACACTGGCCAAGGAGTTCGACCAGCCGCGTCTCGCATCCGGAAAACGCGTATCCGCGCCGCTGCGAGACCATGAACGTGAGGGGCCGCATGTGCCACGCGCGCCGCTGGAGCTCGACGAGCGTGCCCTTCGCGAGGTCCGCGTCGACCATATGGCGCGGCATGCGCCCCCAGCACAGGCTCCCCCTGAGCAGGTCGTGCTTCGCGCCGAGATCGTCCACCCACCACTGGCGCTCACTGGCGACCCCTTGCTGGGTCTTTTCCGCATCGGGCTGATTGTCGGTGACGACGAGCTGGATGTGCCGGCCCACATACGGTCACCATTTGCGAGTCGAATGGACGGTTGCCGTTCCCAGCCGGGCGGCGACCTATCCTGTCGGCGAGACGGCTGGATCGATCTCGCGATCGGTCAGCCCGAATCTCGCCATGCGCGCGCGATGGTCCGGCGAACCGACATACGCGCGCAGTTGCCGATTGAACGCCGTCAGGAGATCCCGGTTTTCCCGGTTGAATGAAAACGCGCCCAGCGGAGGCGTCCGCTGGCTGCCGTCGCCATCCGGCTCGTGCGCGACGGCCTCGATCATCGCGCTGCCTATGCGGCCCGCCACGATGCGATTCCCCAAAGCGGTGCTCGCATAGGCGTCGATCACGCCGGAGAGCACGGCCGCGATCGCGTCGGCTTGCTGTTCGAAGACGACGATTTGCCGCCGGCTCACGCCTGCCGCCATCGCGGAATCATGCTGTACCTGTCCGGCGATGATGCCGAGGCGCGCATCGGGACGTTCGGCGATCGACGCATAACGCCTGAGCGCCTTCGGGTTGCCGGGCCGCACCAGGAAACCGTCCTCGATTCCCCACACCGGCACGCTGAACGCAACGGTATGGGCCCGCTGCGGTGTCACGAAGAGCGGCACGTTCATGTCCCAGTGCCCCGATGCGACGCCGGGCAGCAATTCGCTGAACGTCGTCGGGCAATACTCGACGCGGGTGACGCCTATCTGCCGGAGGATCGTCGCCGCGAGCTCGAGATCGGCACCTCTCGCGGTGCCATCCGCTTCGGTCCATCCAAACGGAGGTTCCTCGATGTACGCAATGGTTACCTTCATCGCTTTCTCTCGCAAGCCGAAGAATCGATCAGGAATGCATCAGCTTACCGTGGGAAGTCGAGGTCCACTACGAATGGACAAAATTAATCCGGGTGTAATCAAGTTGACGACATTATTTTGGTGCGGCTGTCAGTGAAGTCGTCAACTCGAGCAGCAGGGTCCGGTACGACATGGATCGCGGCGTGACGGAATGAATCGGCTCCACGCTATTCGACGCTATTCGACGTTATCAGCCACGTCCGTCATCCGGATCATGTGCGGCTTGATGCCGTCGTCCTCGGCAGTCGCGGCCTCCTTCGGGTGAATCAGCGCTTCGAGACGCGCCTTCGTCGCGACGAACTCCGGCGTATTGACCTGCGAATAATCGCGCGGCCGCGGCACCGGCACCTCGATCAGCTCCTGCACCCCGCCCGGGTTCGCCTTCAGCACCAGAATCCGGTCGGCCAGAAAGATCGCCTCGTCGAGGTCGTGCGTGATGAACAGGATCGTCACGTCGATGTTGCGCCAGATGTCGAGCAGATGCGTCTGCATCCTGGCCCGCGTCTGGGCGTCCAGCGCGCCGAACGGTTCGTCCATCAGCAGGATGCGCGGACGGTTCGCGAGCGCGCGGGCAATCGCCACGCGCTGCTTCATGCCGCCCGACAGCTGGTGCGGATACACGTCGGCGAAACGCGTCAGCCCGACGAGATCGAGCCACTGCAGCGCCTCACGCTCGGCCACGCCGCTGCTGCTGCCGTTCATGCGCAGGCCGAACATCACGTTCTTCTTCACCGTGAGCCACGGAAACAGCGTATAGCCCTGGAACACCATTCCGCGATCGGCGCCCGGCCCGTCGACCGGCTTGCCGTCCAGCAGCACGTCGCCGCTCGTCTGCGCGTCGAGCCCGGCGAGAATCCGGATCAACGTCGACTTGCCGCAGCCGGACGGGCCGATCACGCACACGAACTCGCGCCGGTGCGTGCGGAAACTGATGTCGTCGAGCGCGACGCACTCGCCCTGCGGCGTCGTGAAACGCTTGCCGACGTGTCGCACGTCGAGTATCACGTCGCGGGCCTTCAGCCGCGCGAAGCGCTCGCGCACCGCGTCGGATTGAATCAGGTAATCGGGAACGGCTTGCGGGTTCTGCATGATGCCCTCTGCGGAAATCGGTCGATGGGGACGTGCGGGCGGCGCTCACGCTTTCAGCGTGCGGTCCCACGGAAAGAGCCGGCGGCCGAGCAGCCCGAGCACGATGTCGGTGCCGAGGCCGATGATCCCGATCATCAGGATCGCCGCATATAC
>NZ_BCPP01000572.1:0-4684 GCF_016586125.1 Burkholderia sp. E168m23 | reverse complement strand
GTGGAGTATCTGATGCGCGACGGGGCGGCCGGAATGCACTGCCGCCCGTTCAATTGACAACGCAGGAAGCAGATCGAAGACGATCGCGTTCGCGATGTCGATGAAGCATGCGCAGACCGCCGCGCCGACGGGCAACATGCAACACGTACGTCGGCGGCTCGACAGCGGGCGACACCGATCCCCCGACGCTGCAAAGGCGATGAAAAAATCGATTAGCGATCGAAATCGTCCGTAGGACGAATCAGCCTAGTCCGATTTACTTGCTCGCGAACCGAACGTGATACTTGCACCAGCGAACTTCGATTCATACGAGCGCGGTGCGGTTCCGCCGAGGGCGATCTCCATGGGCATCACGGACCATCAACACATCATCGGACGATTGGCGACATGGCTTGCAGGGTCGCCGACCGGCACGTGGCCGCCGTATCGCCGCCGCGTGTCGCGCGCGGCCGGCGACGCGTATGACCGCTTCTTCCAGGATTCGAGCATCGCGATACGCGTGCTCGGCCAGAAGGCCGCGCAGCACGAAGCGATGCTCGCGACGCTCGGCGCGACCGCGTTGTCCGCGCCGCCGCCGCACATGCTCGACACGCTGCGCACGCGGATGCCCCAGCTCGACGGGCTCGAGTTCCGGCCGCCGGGTGCGGGCCGGCACGATGCCAGTCTCGCCGTTCGACGCTCGCCGCCGCGCGATGCCACGACGTTCTCGATCGAATTCGCCGGCGACGGTTACTGGCTCGCCGCCGATTCCGGCTGGGCCGTGCGGATCGACCCGGGGCAACTGCTGGCGCCGGGCGACTGGCCCGATTCGCTGGCATCCGCGGCGCTGCATCTGCAAGGGCGCGCGTTCGAGCTGCTGCATCGCGACGCGCCGGCCACGCCGTTCGGCTGGACGATGCACGTCGAAAAACACCTGCCTGCACGACCGCAGGCGTATGTGCTGACGACGACGCGCACGCTCACGGCGGCCGACCTGCCGTGGCTGTCGATCGCGCTGTGGAATGTCGTGGCCGCGCTGCTGGTGCTGGGCGCGCTCGGCGCGTGGCGGCTGCGCGACGCGCGTCGCCGCGAGCACGCCCGCGCGCGGCTCGACGGCGTGACGCGCCTCGATACGCTCGGCGAAATGGCGGCCGGCCTCGCGCATGAGCTGAACCAGCCGCTGACCGCGATCGTCACGCACACGCGCGCAGCCGAGCGGATGCTCGATACGCCGTCGGAGCGCGACAGCGTGCGCCGTGCGTTGCAGACGAGCGTCGCGCAGGCGAAGCGCGCCGCGGCGATTCTCGACCGCCTGCGCACCGCGATGACGTCGAGCCGCGACGACGCGCGCCGTGCGCTCGATCCGGACGCGCTGATGGCGTCGCTGCTGTTCCTGCACGCGGACGACGCGGCGCGCGAGCACGTCGCGCTGACGTGGCGCAACGCGGCGCCGCGCGCCCGGCCGCTGGCCGATCCGGTCGCGGTCGAGCAGATCCTGCACAACCTGATCCGCAACGCGCGCGACGTGCTGGCAGGCGCGCCGCGCGGCGAGATCCGCGTGAGCGGTGCACGCGACGGCCGGCATTACCGGTTCAGTGTGACCGACACCGGGCCGGGCGTGCCGGACGACGCGCTGCCGCGGCTGTTCGAGCCATTCTTCACGACGCGCACGGACGGGCTCGGCCTCGGGCTGCCGTTGTGCGACACGCTCGCGCAGCGTCAGGACGGCGCGCTGACCATTCGGAACCTGCCGTCCGGCGGTGCCGAGGCGGTGCTGTTGCTGCCGATGGCGCGGGAGGGGCATGGATGAGCACGCATGAAGCCATGCATCCGCCGGAGGCCGGGTCCGTCGTCGCGATCGTCGACGACGACGAAGCCGTGCGCGACGGCCTCGCGCTGCTGCTGTGGACCGTCGGCTTGCGCACCCGCCGTTTCGCCGATGCGCACGCGTTTCTCGCGGAAGCCGACGACAGCACGCTCGGCTGCGTGCTGCTCGACCTGCGGATGCCGGGGATGAGCGGGCTCGACGCGCTCGATTGTCTCGCCGGCCGGCGTAGCCTGCCGGTGATCGTGCTGACCGGCCATGGCAACGTCGATGCGTGCCGGCGTGCGTTCAAGCGCGGCGCGTGCGATTTCCTGCGCAAGCCGGTCGACGACGACGAACTGATCGACGTGGTCCAGCAGGCGCTGCGCGGGCACGCGGACCGGCGCGACGGCGACGCGGCGGAACAGGCCCGCGCGAGCCGGATGGCGACGCTGAGCGCGCGCGAGCGCGACGTGCTCGACGGCATCGTGCGCGGCGGCAGCAACAAGGCAATCGCGCGCGATCTCGGGCTGTCGCCGCGCACGGTCGAGACGTATCGCGCGAACCTGTTCGACAAATTGCAGGTCGCGTCGCTCGTCGAGCTGGTGCGCGACTACGCGGCGCTCGCGGGCGTATCGGCGACGTAGCGGCGCGACGATGCCGCGGCGCAGGAGCGGAAGCGGCTCGACGCGCGGTGTCCCTACGTCGTGCGATTTCGCAACGCGAACCGGATCGCGTCCGGCCTGACTCGCGGCAAGGTCCGAATCGCGCGCCCGACCGCGATTCCCGCGCGGAACGAACGTGGGCACGTTGTGCCCCGTGATGACCGCTTACCCCGATTTTTTCCGCCACGCCCGCGCGGCCGGTTTCGACCGACTCGCATCGAGCGTGGCATCGCGTTGTTTTTTCAGTAGAGAGCATTCGAATGAATACGACCCGAATCACGATGATCCGGCTTGCCGCGGCGGCGCTGTTCGCGACGACGGCGATCGCGCCCGGCGCGCATGCGGCCGATGCGCCGGCATCGGCGCCTGCCGCGCCGACCGGTCATGGCTTCGACTACGATCACCAGCGCGAGTGGCATCTCGAATCCGGCGACGCGCAGTCGCCGGTCGCGATCGATTCCGCAACGGTCAAGCGCGCGACGCGCTACGAGGACGAGAACGTCGCGATCGACGTGCATATCGCCGACACCCGCGCGAAGGCGATCGATAACGGCCATACGATCCAAATCGTGCCGGCCGGCGGCAGCGCGACGATCCGCGGGCGGCATTTCCGGCTTCAGCAGATTCATTTCCACGCGCCGGCAGAGCATACGCTGGACGGTCGCAGCTCTCCGATCGAGGGACATTTCGTGTTCCGCTCGCAGGACGGGCGGCTGGCCGTCGTCGCGGTGTTCTATCGCACCGGCAGCGAGAACGCGCAGTTCGCGGCGGTGATGGATGCGCTGCGCGGCGCGGATACCGCGAGCGTGCCGTCGTTCCACGCAGCCGCGCTGATGCCGCGCAGCGTGAAAACCTACTACCACTACCTCGGTTCGCTCACGACGCCGCCGCTGACCGAGAACGTCGAATGGTACGTGCTGGACGAGCCGGTCGAGTTGTCGGCGGACGACATCACCGCATTCCGGATGCGTTACTCGCACAACGCGCGCGTGGTTCAACCGTTGAACGGCCGGCCGCTGCTGCGTTACGACGCGAAGTAAGCGCGCGCCTCCGTAGCGCTACGGAGGCGCCACCCGTTCGCGTACGGGTTCAGCGTGCATGACGAATTTCCTACGATGGCGTGATCTCCTCTCATCGTTCAGGAAGTCACGTCATGATCAAGTCTTTCGCCCTCCCGTTGTCGCTCGCACTGCTGTTCTCGGGCGCGGCATTCGCCGATACGGTCGCACCGGAAACGAAAAAGCAGGACCCGAGCGACGCGGGTTACTACGCGACCGCGCGCGTCATCGGCGCGTTTGACAACGCCGTGAACATGGAGCTGACGAGCCCGCGTGTGACGAGCCGCATCGGCGGCCCGGACGGGCAGGATCGCGTGACGGGCTCGGTCGCGGGCGGCTACCAGTTCGGTAACGGCTGGCGCGCGGAAGGCGAATACGTGTTCAAGCGCTCCGGCAACTTCGTCAGCTACTGGGCGCCGTTCGACGCGAACGCGAACGAATTCCATGTGTCGTCGCAGCGGCTGATGCTCAACGGCTATCGCGACTTCGACCTGGGGCGTGGTTTCTCGGTGTACGGCACGCTCGGCGTCGGTGTCGCGATCGTGTCGGCCGAAGGCTGGCAGGGCAACGACACGCGTCGCTTCGCGTCGAAGACGCAGACCAACCTCGCGTATTCGGCCGGCGCGGGCGTGAGCTATGCGATCAACAAGCGTTTCACGATCGACGTCGGATATCGCTATGTCGACATGGGCAACGTCGAGACGGGCTTCAACACGTTCGTGAACCGCGTGTCGGCGCGCGACGAGCAACTGAAGTCGAAGCTGTCGTCGAACGAAGTGTTCATCGGGCTGCGCGGGCGGTTCTGAGCGCCACGCGGTCTTGTCGCGAACGCGCGGCGTTGCGCGTTCGTTTCCGGAGCTGTGTGGCCGCGCATCGGTATCCGGCCGGAACGTGCGATGGCGCATCGTGAAAGGGCCGGAAACGAAATTGCGTTGACGCGCATCGTTGCCGCTCGAATAAGCCCAGTCCGATTTACTCGGGATATCCCCTACGGCGATACTCGAAGCCAATCAAATTTACTCACGGGAGCACGGATTGGCGCGGCGGATGTCGGGCGATCCGTCGTCGACATCATGGGCATGCAAGACATCGAAGGACGCTTCGCGTTGCCGCTCGCGCGGCCTTTTTCAGATCTGCCGCCGCCGTTCGGGCGCCGCCGCAGGCCGTTCGTCACAAGC
>NZ_BCPP01000571.1:0-4692 GCF_016586125.1 Burkholderia sp. E168m23 | reverse complement strand
CGAGCGCGACGATCGCGCTCGGCGATTCCTCCGGCCCTTTCAGCACCAGCGTGCACCCCGATGCAAGCGCGGCCGCGATCTTGTGCATCGCCTGGCTGAACGGAAAATTCCACGGCGAGAACGCCGCGCACACGCCGATCGGCTCCCGCAGCACCGTCTGGGCAACATCCGGGGAGCGCGACGGCACGACGCGGCCGTACGTGCGACGCCCTTCCTCCGCGTGCCATTCGAGCTGTTCGGCGGACGACACGACCTCGGCGATCGCCTCGCGAAGCGGCTTGCCCTGGTCCATCGTGATGTGGCGGCCGATCGCCTCGGCCCGCTCGCGCACCAGCGCGGCCGCGCGGCGCAGGATGTCCGAGCGCGCGAGCGGCGACTCGCGGCGCCACGTCGCGAACGCGCGATGCGCGGCGCGCACCGCTGCATCGATATCGTCCGACGTCGCATGCGGCAGGTCGCCGAGCACGCCGCCGGTGCCCGGATCGAGCACGGGCTGCGTGCGCCGGCCGTCGGCCTGAAGGAACCGGCCGTCGATATACAGATGGAGCGACGCGTAATCGCGTTGCGCGTCGGGTGTCATGCGGGAAGTCAGGGGCGTAAACGGGATCAAGACGGATACCTCGGTAGAGACGGCGCGATGCGTGATGGACAGGGCGACGGTCGCATCACGCGGCCGATGGCGGTGCATGCAACAGGCCGCCGATTTCCTGTCGGAGGATCTGGTTGTCCTGCCGGACGAGCAGATGCCGGACCTTGCCGCGAAACGTCCTGAATTCGGGATCGGCCAGCAGCACCGCGCGACGCCGGGCGCGATCGTCCAGCGACTCGAACGCCCACAGATAGACGAGCTGGTTCAGCGGCCCGATCTCCGTCGCAAAACAGCCGACCATCGTGCCGAGTGCGTGCTCCTGCGGCGCGCGACCGCATTCCGCATACAGCCGCAGATACTCGGCGACGCCGCCCGGCACCAGCGTGTAGGTGCGTTGCTCAACAAACATCCGCGGTCTCCCGTTGTCGCGCTGCAAACGCCTGGAACGCCGCGGTCACGCCGGCCATGCCGGCGGCGTCCGTCTGCGCCGCCACATAGCGGTCCGGACGGACGACGACGAGCGGCGCCGCGTGCCGGTCGAACCATTCGGCCATCGCGTTGTCGACGTCCTCGACGCACACGCTGTCGTGCGCGCTCGCGATGCGCTGCTCACGGCACGTTCCGCTGCGCGACCGTACGATCTGCACGAATTTCGCGCCCAGCGCGGTCCAGAACGCGCGATCGTCGTCGCTCAGGCATGCCTGTGGATCGCATCGCCAGCCGATGATCGCAAACCACGGGCCGAGCACGTCGTCGAGCTTGCGACGTGCACCGTCGGCCGTCTCGACGTCGGGTTGGACGATCATGCGCCCGACGGCGTCCGACGTGCCCGTGACCACGACCCCGTGCGTATAGCTGGGCATCGGCTTGAAGCGCATCTGCAGCACGTAGTCCTTCAGACCCGGCGCATACCGCGCGAGCCCGAGGAACCGGTCGCGCAGGAACGCGACCAGACGGCTGGTCGGCATCAGCATCGCGCCGAACGTGTCCGCGAGATCGATCATCGCTTTCGCATGGTCGCGCCGCTCCGATTCGTACGTCGAGATCACGCGCCGGTGCAACGTGCCGTTCACGACCCCCGCCAGCTTCCAGGCCAGATTGCCCACGTCGCGCAGCCCCGCGTTCAGCCCCTGGCCGATCCACGGCGGGCTCAGGTGCGCGGCATCGCCGATGAGCGCCACCCGGCCGGCGACGAAACGTTCGGCCACACGAGAGTGATGCGTGTAGGTCCGCGCACGCACGATCTCGATGCGATCGACGTCGTCGACGTACGGCGCGATCAGCGCGCGGATCGACTCCGGTTGCGCGATCGCCTCCTCGTCCTCGTGCGGAAACACGAGAAATTCCCAGCGTCGATAGTTGAACGGCAGATAAATGCAGACGTTCGGGCGGCGCGGATCGCAGTTCAGCGCGGTACACGGCTGGTCGAGCCGCGCGTTCTTCACGTCGACCACGACCCACTTCATTGGATGCGTCGTACCGGCCAGCCTGATGCCGAGCATCTCGCGGACGGGGCTGCGCCCGCCGTCGGCCGCCACCACGTAGTCGGCATCGAGTTCGTATTGCTGCCCGTCGGCGGCGCGTACCTGAAGCGTCACGCATTCGTCGTCCTGTTCCAGACCGACGACCTCTTCCCCCGTACGCAGCGACACGTGCGGATAGCGTGCCAGTGCATCGCGCAGCGTGCGTTCGGCCAGGTGCTGCATGAAGATGTTGCGGCGCCACCAGCCGAACTCGCGTATCGACGGACGGATGTCGGCGAAACATTCGCCGTTCGCCTTGAACATGCGCAGCGGCACGTTCTGGATGATGTCGCGGCTCAGTTCGTCGGCCAGGCCGGCCGTCTGAAACAGCCGCAGCGCCTCGTCGTCGATGCCGACCGCGCGCGGGAATTCGACGATCTGCGGCGCCCGTTCGACGACGATCGTATCGACGCCATACAGGCCGAGCAGGTTCGCCATGGCCGCGCCGTTCGGCCCCGCGCCGACGATGGCGACCGAGGTCCGGTTCCGGTTGTTCGCTTTCATTCGCCCGCGCCTCCCACGCGCCATGCAGGATCATCGAGACGATCGAGCCAGGTGCGCAGCGCGCGATTGAACGCATCGGGCTGATCGTCGTGCACGTAATGCGTCGCGCCGGGAATGTCGATCCGCTCGATTTCCGCATGGGCGGCCGCCATTTCGGCCGCCACGTCCGCGGACAGGAAATCCGAGTCGCCGCCGCGCAACAACAGCGTGGGCACGTGCAGGTTGAGGATCAGCGGCCACAGATGGACGAGCTGCTCCGGCGTCGCGGCCAGCCGTGCCACCGCGATCCCTTGCGCATCGTGACGCCAGACGATCCGGCCTTGCTCGCCCTCTTTCAGCGAATGTGCGAGGCGCGAATCGAGCGCGGATTCCGTGATGTTCGGCCGCTGGCGTCGCCAGAATGCGCGCGCGTCGTCCCACGACGCGAACGCGTCCGGGGTTTCCTGCAACTCGCGCTTGATGCGCTCGGAACCCGGCGAGCCGGCCGACGCACCGGGGCCCATGTCCTCGATCACGAGGCCGGCGAGCCTTTCGGCGTGCCGTTCCGCTTGCGACGCTGCGTAGACGAACGCATTGGCGCCGCCCATCGAGTGCCCGACCAGCACGAATCGTCGCAGGCCCAGTGCGCGCACCAATGCGTCGAGATCGCGCACGTAGGCTGCCGCGTAGTAGTCCCGCCGCGGATCCCAGTCGCTCAGCCCGCGCCCGCGCTGATCGAGCGCGACGACCCGGTAGCGGTCGACCAGCGCATCGGCGACGGGCGCCCAGGTATGCGCGTAACTGCGCAAGCCGTGCAGCATCACCACGGTCGGCGCATCGTCGCGCCCCCAGCTCACGTAGTGCAGCCGCAGTCCATCGCTGTCGACCCATCCATCCTTGACGGATGCCGTGTTCATGATGTGCTCCCCGATCGGCATGCGCGCTCAGACCAGACCGTCGCGACCGACGATCTCGCTCGCCTTCAGGCCGCCGAGCCGTGCGTGCAGCCGGCCGCGCGTCGCGAACGCGAAGATCACCAGCACTTCGTCGTCGTTGGGTGCATCGGGAAACAGGCACGTCACCGTGTCGTAGTGCGAGCGCACGTAGAGTGCATCCTTGTGCGCGAGCGGCACGTCGATCACGGTATTGATCGGGCCGCGCTTGCCGCTCGACGGCACCCACGATTTGCCGCCGCCCAGCGCCGCGCGGATCGGCTCCGCGAAGATCGACGTGAGGAACGCGTTGCCGTGTTCGTATTCGCCGGCCGAGCCGACCAGGCACGCCTTGCCGTAGCTCTCGATCCCGCGGCCGTCCGCGAGCGACTCGATGCGTCGCGCAAACTCCTTGCCGAGCGCGGGCGACGGGCGCACGAGATCGTCGAGGTTTTCGCTGAATCGCCCCGCGTACGGGTTGTGAACGGCCGCGGCGATCACGATCTTGCGCAGCGGCTCGCCATCCGCGAGCTGGCCGGTTTCGTTCGCGAGCGAATCCTCGATCTGCGTGTACCACTTGCGGATGTGAAAGCCTTCGAAATTGGCGGTCTTGCTCATTTGCATTCCTATATAAGACGTCGATGATGCGGATTGAAAGGCGGCGTTTCAGTCGAACAGCGGTTCGAGCTGGACGGGATCGCTCGGCGCGTTGTATCGATGCAGCACGCGCTTGCCCTCTTCGTCGTCCGTGACCATTTCGCAGAAGAATTCGAGCCGGTTGCCGTCAGGGTCCGTGAAATACACACCGATCCCGACCTTGTGATCGGTGATCTTGACGATCGGCACGTCGCGGCGAATCAGCATCCCGTACAGGCGGCGCAATTCGGTCAGCCCGCCGGCGATTTCGAGGCCGTAGTGCTGCAGGCCGATCGTGCCGAGCTCCGCATCGGATGCCGCGCGAATCAGCGCGATGTCGTGGTGCTTCTGGCCGAACGACATGAACACCCACTGCGCGTCGCGCGCGGTTTCCGTCATGCCGAGCACGTCGGCGTACCAGATGCTCGAGCGGACGGGGTCGCGCACGAACAGCGACAGGTGGGTGCGCTGCACGCGCGGCGTCGGCAGCGGCAGGCCGCTCGCGTTCGCACGCTCGGCGCGTTGGCGG
>NZ_BCPP01000570.1:0-4699 GCF_016586125.1 Burkholderia sp. E168m23 | reverse complement strand
ACGACGTCGATGATTTCGTCGCCGAAGCGTTCCAGCTTGCGCACGCCCATGCCGGGGATGTGACGCAGGTCGTCGATCGTCTCCGGCGCGTTGCGCGCGATTTCGGCGAGCGTCGCGTCGTGGAAGATCACGTAGGCCGGCACGCCGTCCGTCTTCGCGGTTTCCGCGCGCCATGCGCGCAGCGCGTCCCACCGTGCGCGCTCGCGGGCGCCCATGCCGGCCGTCGGGTCGACGCGCGTGCCGCTGCGGCTCGACGACTGGCGGGTGCGCTGCGGCTTCACGTAGCGGCGCAGCGTGACCTTTTCCTCGTTCTTCAGCACGGGCTTCGCGGCCTCGGTCAGCATCAGCGCGCCGAAGCCGCCATGGTCGACCGCCAGGTAGCCGTACGCGACCAGTTGCCGGAAAATCGCGCGCCACTCGGGCTCGGACAGTGCCGCGCCGATGCCGAACGTGCTGAGCTGGTCGTGGCCGCGCTGCAACACCTTCTCGGTGCGCCCGCCGCGCAGGATCTCGATCAGGTGGCTCGAGCCGAAATTGAAGCCGCTCGCGCGCTGCGCGCGGAACACGCACGACAGTGCCATCTGCGCCTCGCGCGTCGCGTCCCACGAAGCGGGCGGCTCGAGGCACGTGTCGCAGTTGCCGCACGGCTGGCTCGCCTCGCCGAAGTAGTTCAGCAGCCGCACGCGGCGGCACGAGATCGTTTCGCACAACCCGAGCAGCGCGTCGAGCTTCGACGTCTGCACGCGCTTGTGCGCGTCGTCCGCATCGGATTCGTCGATCATCTTGCGCTGTTGGACGACGTCGCCGAGGCCATATGCCATCCACGCGTTCGCGGGCATCCCGTCGCGGCCCGCGCGGCCGGTTTCCTGGTAATAGCCTTCGACGCTCTTCGGTAAATCGAGGTGCGCGACGAAGCGGACGTCGGGCTTGTCGATGCCCATGCCGAACGCGATCGTCGCGCACATCACGATGCCTTCCTCTCGCTGGAACATTTCCTGGTGCTTCTGCCGCACCTCGAACTCCATCCCCGCGTGATACGGCAGCGCGCGCACGCCCTGCGCCTTCAGCCATTCGGCCGTTTCCTCGACCTTGCGACGCGACAGGCAATAGACGACGCCCGCGTCCGTCGTGCCGTCGGCATTCGTGTGCTCGGCACGGATGAAATCGAGCAACTGCGAGCGCGCGTTGTCCTTTTCGACGATCCGGTAACGGATGTTGGGGCGGTCGAAGCTCGACACGAACACGCGCGCGTCGTCGAGCGCGAGACGATGGATGATCTCGTCGCGCGTGATCGCGTCGGCCGTGGCGGTCAGCGCGATGCGCGGCACCGACGGGAAGCGCTCGTGCAACACCGACAGCTGGATGTATTCCGGGCGGAAATCGTGCCCCCATTGCGACACGCAGTGGGCTTCGTCGATCGCGAACAGGCCGATCTTCGCGCGCTCGAGCAGCTCGAGGAAGCGCCCCGTCATCAAGCGCTCCGGCGCGACGTACAGCAGGTCGATTTCGCCTTCGCGCAGCGCGCGCTCGGTGGCCGCGGCCTCGGCGCCCGACAGCGTCGAATTCAGGTAGGCCGCGCGCACGCCGACTTCGCTCAACGCGGCGACCTGGTCCTGCATCAGCGCGATCAGCGGCGACACGACGATGCCGGCGCCCTGCCCGGCCTCTCGGCGCAGCAGCGCGGGAATCTGGTAGCACAGCGACTTGCCGCCGCCGGTCGGCATCAGCACGAGACAATCGCCGCCGCCGGCGACGTGCTCGACGATCTCGCCCTGCTGGCCGCGAAAGGCGGAATAACCAAAGACTTCGTCGAGTATTTCGAGGGCGCGGGACATGAATAGGAACAGGGACGGCTAAGCGATGAACGCAATTTTAACAACCCGCTCGCGCGACGCGTGGCGAATCGCGCGACGTTGGCCGTTCGGTCAGGGTTCGTTCGCGGGCATCACGGGCCTGCCGCGGTCATGCTGGACGCGTTCGCGGGGCATGCCCCGAGGCGGCGCAGGCACGTCATGCGCGTGAACGAAGGATGAAAAAAAACCGCCCGGCAGAACCGGGCGGTTTCGGTGACAGCGATGATAGCAAGGCAACGCGGCTTGCGCCGCGCCGTGCTTACTCGGCTGCCGGGTGTTGCGGCTCTTCTGCCGGCGCGCTCGGCGTGCCGAAGTCGAATGCCTCTTCCGCTGCGATCTGGTCGAAACGCTCGCGATCCGACGATTCCTTCGCCTTGCGTGCCTTGTGGAACGCGAGACCCGTACCGGCCGGAATCAGACGGCCGACGATCACGTTTTCCTTCAGGCCGCGCAGATCGTCGCGCTTGCCCATGATCGCCGCTTCGGTCAGCACGCGGGTCGTTTCCTGGAACGATGCCGCGGAGATGAACGAGTCGGTCGACAGCGATGCCTTCGTGATACCGAGCAGCACGTTGTCGTACGAAGCCGGACGCTTGCCCTCGGCGATCATGCGATCGTTCTCGTCCAGCATGTCGGAACGCTCGACCTGTTCGCCCGGGATGAAGCGCGTATCGCCGTTGTCGGTGATCTGCACACGACGCAGCATCTGGCGAACGATCACCTCGATGTGCTTGTCGTTGATCTTCACGCCCTGCAGACGGTACACGTCCTGCACTTCGTCGACGATGTAGCGCGACAGCGCCTCGATACCCTGCAGACGCAGGATGTCGTGCGGATCGGCCGGACCGTCCACGATCATTTCGCCCTTGTTGACGACCTGGGCATCGTGAACCAGAACCTGCTTTTCCTTCGCGATCAGGAACTCGTGCTGGTTGCCCTCGAGGTCCGTGATGACGAGACGCTGCTTGCCCTTCGTGTCCTTGCCGAACGACGTCGTACCGGTGACTTCCGCGAGAATGCCGGCATCCTTCGGCGAACGCGCTTCGAACAGTTCCGCCACCCGCGGCAGACCGCCGGTAATGTCACGCGTCTTCTGCGCTTCCGTCGGGATACGTGCGAGCACTTCACCGACCTGCACCTGCTGGCCATCCTTCACGGTGATCAGTGCGCCGACCTGGAAGCCGATCTGCACTGCGTGCTCCGTGCCCGGAATCTTCACTTCCTCGCCGTTCGCGTCGAGCAGCTTCACCTGCGGACGCACGCTCTTCGAAGCCTGCGAACCGCGGCGCTTCACGTCGATCACGACCAGCGTCGACAGGCCGGTCACGTCGTCGATCTGCTTCGCGACGGTCACGCCTTCCTCGACGTTCTCGAACTTCACCGTACCACCGTACTCGGTGATGATCGGACGCGTCAGCGGGTCCCACGTGGCGAGCTGCGTGCCGGCCTTGATCGTCGCGCCGTCGAGCTGCAGCAGCGTCGCGCCGTACGGCACTTTGTGACGTTCGCGCTCGCGACCGAAGTCGTCGGTGATCATCGCTTCGCCCGAACGGGAAATGACGATCTGCTCGCCCTTCGCGTTCGTGACGTAGCGCATCGTCGCCGTGAAGCGGACGATACCGTTGCTCTTCGCTTCGACCGACGAAGCCACTGCCGCACGCGATGCCGCGCCACCGATGTGGAACGTACGCATCGTCAGCTGCGTGCCCGGTTCACCGATCGACTGCGCCGCGATCACGCCGACTGCTTCGCCGACGTTCACGAGCGAGCCGCGGCCGAGGTCGCGGCCGTAGCAGGCTGCGCACAGGCCGTAACGCGTTTCGCAGGTCAGCGGCGTGCGCACGCGCACTTCGTCGATGCCGAGGCGTTCGATTTCCTCGACCGCCGTTTCGTCGAGCAGCGTGCCCGATTCGTACAGCGTTTCCTGCGTTTCCGGATTCACGACGTCCGCGACCGCGACGCGGCCGAGGATACGGTCACGCAGCGCTTCGACGACTTCACCGCCTTCGACCAGCGCCTTCATCGCCACGCCGTTCGACGTGCCGCAATCGTCTTCCACCACGACCAGATCCTGCGTGACGTCGACCAGACGACGCGTCAGGTAACCCGAGTTCGCGGTCTTCAGTGCCGTATCAGCCAGACCCTTACGTGCACCGTGGGTCGAGATGAAGTACTGCAACACGTTCAGACCTTCGCGGAAGTTCGCGGTAATCGGCGTCTCGATAATCGAGCCGTCCGGCTTCGCCATCAGGCCACGCATACCGGCCAGCTGACGAATCTGAACCGCCGAACCCCGGGCGCCCGAGTCGGCCATCATGTAGATCGAGTTGAACGACTCCTGGCGCGTCTCGTTGCCGTCGCGGTCCGTCACCGGCTCCGTCGACAGCTGCTCCATCATCGCCTTGCCGACCGCTTCCGACGTTGCCGACCAGATGTCGACCACGTTGTTGTAGCGTTCCTGCGCGGTGACGAGACCCGACATGTACTGGCGGTCGTACTCCTTCACCTTCTTCGCGGCGTCGCCGACGATCGTTTCCTTCTGCGGCGGCACGAGCATGTCGTCCACGCAGATCGAGATGCCGGCACGCGTCGCGAGACGGAAACCCGACTGCATCAGCTGGTCGGCGAACACCACCGTCGCACGCAGACCGCATTTGCGGAACGCCGTGTTGATCAGGCGCGAGATTTCCTTCTTCTTCAGCGGCTTGTTCAGCACCGAGAACGGCAGGCCGTGCGGCAGGATCTCCGACAGGATCGCGCGGCCGACGGTCGTCGCGTACAGCGTGATCTTCGGCACGAACGGCGGCGCGCCTTCCGACTTGTCTTCGTTGTGGACCATTTCGGTG
>NZ_BCPP01000569.1:0-4705 GCF_016586125.1 Burkholderia sp. E168m23 | reverse complement strand
TCGGCGGCGCGCACTTCGAATACCGGAAGGCTTCGCCGGAAATCCTCGCGAAGGTCGGTCGGATCAACGCGGTGGCCGCGCGCCACGGCGTGCCGGTCAAGGCTGCCGCGCTGCAGTTCGTGCTCGCGCATCCGGCGGCCGCCGCGGTGATTCCGGGCGCGAGCCGTCCGGAGCGGATCGCGGAAGATGCCGCGGCGCTGGCGTTCGATATTCCCGCCGATTTCTGGCGGGAGATGCGCGAGCAGCGGCTCGTCGCGGCCGATGCGCCGTTGCCGATCGATCGCCTGACGGCGGAAAGCCGCTGACGACGTGACGAGGCCCGCTTGCACGGGCCTCGTCGTTTCGAGAAGGGGAAGGTCAGTCGCTCGAGCGTCAGCCGTGCGCGCGTGGCCGATAGTCGATCAGGCTGGAGAACACCGCGATCAGCACGGCCATCGCGACGAAGAACAGCAGCGCGAGGAAGTACGAGCCCGACCACTGGACGATCACGCCGATCAGGATCGGCACCACGACGCCGACCATGCTGCCGCAAAAATTCATCGTGCCGCCGAGTACGCCGGCGCGCGCCGGACCGCCGACGATCGCCGGCAGGCTCCAGTACATCCCGCAGAAGCGGATGAAGAACATCGCGATGCTCAGCAGCAGCACGACCGCGTTTGCGTTCGCGATATAGGCCGCCGCGAGAATGCACGCAGCCGCGATCAGCGACGAGCCGCTGAACATCGTGCGCATCACCAGGTTCGGCGAGGCGCCCGACGCCTTCCAGCGATCGCCGATGGTGCCGCCGATCAGTTCGCCGACGAAGCCCGACATGAAGATGATGAAGGTCGCGCCGCCCGTCGTCGCGATGTTGAAGCCGTAGGTCTTGTGCAGGTAGCTCGGCATCCACGTCAGCAGCCCGTAGAACACTGCGAGGATGCAGCTGTAGCCGGCGAACATCGCGAGCACCGAGCGGTCCTTCACCAGCTCGCGCAGCGGCACGCGTTCGCCGGTGGCTTGCGTCGGCGCATTCGCGCGCGTGATGTGTTCGAGCTCGGCCGCATTCACGCCCGGATGCTCGGACGGATGGTTGCGGATGTAGCGCCACACGAGCACGCCCACCAGCATCGTGCCGATGCCCGCGATCACGAACGCGATGCGCCACGACCCGAACCAGGCGATCAGCCCGGAAATCAGGATCGCGCCGAGCGCGCTGCCGAGCGGCGCGCCGCCGTCGACGAGCACTGCGCCGCGGCCGCGTTCGTGCGGCGTGAGCCACGTGCCGATCAGCTTCGCGCCGGCGGGGAACACCGGTGATTCGGAGAAGCCGAGGCCCATGCGCGTGAGCATCAGCAGGATCCAGTTGTGCGACGCCGCGCCGAGCGCCTGGAACGCGCCCCACGCGAGCGTCGCGGTCGCGATGATGCCGCGCGTGTGATAGCGGTCGAGCATCACGCCGACCGGAATCTGCATCAGCGCGTACGACCAGAAGAACGCGCTCAGCATCAGGCCTTCGAGTGCCGGCGACAGGTTGAATTCCGGCGCGATCAGCGGCATCGCGACCGACAGCGACGCGCGGTCGATGTAGTTGATCGCGACCAGCAGCAGCATGAGCAGGAAGATGCGCCAGCGGACGTTGGTCGGCCGTGCCGACGCGTCGAGCGACGCGGGCGCCGCGGCCGGGACGGCGGGGGAATTCGAGGGGGGCATGCGTGTCTCCGTCGTTATGGTTGCAGGGGCGATGACATCGTCCCGTGCAGCGACTGTAGGGGCACGGCCGCGTCTTGCCTAATGACGCTTCGTGATCGCGTGATAACCAAACGGCGCGGCGCGCGCGGGGAATAAGCGGGCGTTATCGGGCGATCCGGTTTTTTCATTACCGGCGGCAATCGGCCGCTTGTAGTGTTCGGTGCGGAGACTTCACACGGAGAAAGCACCATGAACCCATTCCAATATTTCTTTCCCACCACGCTGAAATTCGGTAACGGCCTCGCCCGGCAGGCCGGCGACCTGCTGAAGCCGCTGTTCAGCGGCAAGCTGCTGGTCGTGACCGACGAAGGCCTGATCAAGAGCGGCGTGCTCGAAGGGTTCTTCGCGTCGCTGCGCGACGCGGACGTCGCCTACGAAATCTTCTCGGGCGTCGAGGCGAACCCGAGCACGGCCGTGCTCGACAACGCGCTGACGTTCCTGAAGGAACATCGCTGCACGGCCGTGATCGGCGTGGGCGGCGGCAGCAGCATCGACACCGCGAAGGGCGTGGCCGCGATGGCCACCAACGGCGGCACGATTCTCGACTACGAGGGCTACAACAAGATTCCGGACGAACCGCTGCCGATCTTCGCGATCCCGACCACGTCGGGCACCGGTAGCGAATGCACGGCGTCGACGGTGTTCACGAACCAGAAAACGCTGTTCAAGACCGTGATCGTCAGCCACAAGCTGTTCCCGAAGCTCGCGATCCTCGATGCGGAACTCACGCTGAAGCTGCCGGCCGCGATCACCGCGGCTACCGGCATGGATGCGCTCACGCATGCGATCGAGTCGTACGTCTCGAAGCAGGCGAACCCGGTGAGCCAGTCGCTCGCGCTGGGTGCGATCCGCCTGATCGGGCGCAGCCTGCGCAGCGCGTACTACGTCGGCTCCGATCTCGCGGCGCGCGAGGACATGCTGCTCGGCTCGTTCCTGGCCGGCGTCGCGTTTTCACAATCGAAGCTCGGCAACGTGCACGCGATCTCGCACACGATGGGCGGCGTGTTCAACATCGCGCACGGCATCGCGAACGCGGCGCTGCTGCCGTACGTGATCGACTTCAACCGGCCGGCCTGCCCGGCGCTGTACCGCGACATCGCGGAAGCGCTCGGCGGCGACGTGACCGGCGTCGATGCGGAAACGGCCGCGCGCGCACTGGTGGAGCAGATCGTCGAGCTCAATCGCGCGCTCGCGATTCCGTCGAACATCCGCGAGCTCGGCGTCGATCTCGCGCACCTGCCGCAGATGGTGGCCGACTCGATGCGCAGCGGCAACGTGCTGGTCAACCCGCGGCTGACGACCGCGCGCGACGTCGAAGACATCATCCGCGCCGCGTACGGCGGCGATCGCTGATCGCGCGCATCCCGCACGGAACCCGCTTACCCGATTCGATTCAACCAGGAGCAGTCATGTATTACGAAATGCGGACCTACACGGTCCAGATCGGCAAGATGAACGAATACCTGCGGCACTTCGAGAAGGAAGGGCTGCCGGTGATCTCCCGCTATGCGACGCTCGTCGGCTGGTGGTACACGGAAATCGGCGAACTGAACCAGGTCGTCCATATCTGGGCATACGAAAGCCTGGACGATCGCATCAAGCGCCGTACCGCGTTGTACGAGGATCCGGACTGGCTCGAGAAGTTCGTGCCGAAGGCGTTCCCGATGCTCGAGAAGATGGAGTCGAAGCTGCTGCGGCCGGCCGCGTTCTCGCCGATCAGGTAAGCAGGGGACTCTGCAGCGTTTCGACGAGCAGCCGCGCGCCGGGCGACAGGTGCGCGAAGGTACGGGCGACGACGCCGTACGGCTCGTCGAGCGCCGCAATCGCGACGGGCAGGCACGCAACCAGGCCGAAGCGCTCGCCGAACTCGGCGACCTCGCGCGGGATCACGGCCACCAGCTCGGGGTTCTCCTGCAGCAGCGTGAGCGTCGCGAACGTCGACGCGGTTTCGATCGGATAGCGCGGCACCTCGATGCCCGCATCTGCCAGTGCGCGTTCGAGCGCGAGCCGCATCGGCGTGTTGACCGGATACGCGACCCATTCCGCATCGGTGAGATCGCGCAGCGTCAGCGCGTCGCGCCCGGCCAGCGCATGCGTGCGCGCGGTCACGACCGCGAGCGGTTCGGATTTCAGCGGCACGTAGTCGTACGCTTCCGGGCGGCGGCTGTTGCCGTTGCGGCAGATCGCGAGGTCGATGCGGCCGTCGTCGATCAGCGCGAGCAGGCTCGCGCTGGTGCCTTCGACGATTTCGACCGACAGGTTCGGCTGACGCCGGCGCAGGTCGGTCAGTGCGCGCGTGAGCAGCGGCACCGCGCCCATGATCACGCCGACCGCGAGATGGCCGCCATGCCCCTGCGTGAGCGCGAGCACTTCGGTATGCAGGTGTTCGAGATCGCTGTAGATGAGGCGCGCGTAGCGCGTGACGCAGCGGCCGAGATCGTTCGCGACGAGGCCTTTCGGCTGCCGCTCGAACAGCGGCATGCCGAGGATGTCCTCGATCTCGCGCAGCACCTTGGTGGCGCCGGGCTGCGAGATCGCGATCTCTTCGGCGGCCTTGTGCAGCGAGCCGTGGTTTTCGAGCGCGATCAGCAGTTTGAGCTGCTTGAGGCGAAGGCGCGAGGCGATATTGGCGAGGGAGGGAACGGCCAGCGGCTTCATGGCAACGACCAAACCGAAAGCGCGCATTATAGCCCGTCCGGCGCGTAAACGATCGTGAGGATCACCAAGAAACAGTGGGTTTTCCGGCCATCGGAACACCCGCGCTGCCGTCAGTTCCCGTACATGTCGAAGTCGAAATATTTCGCCTGGATCGTGTTGTAGGTGCCGTCGCCGCGAATCTGCGCGATGGCGCGATTCAGCGCATCGCGCAGGTCGGTGTCGGCCTTGCGCACGCCGGCCGCATCGCCGTTGCCCATGATCTTCGCGTCGTACACCACGCCGCCCGCGAACGAGAAGCCCTTGCCGCGCGGCGTCGCGA
>NZ_BCPP01000568.1:0-4708 GCF_016586125.1 Burkholderia sp. E168m23 | reverse complement strand
CGCGATGGCGAACAGCACGAAGCCGACGTGCAGCATCGTGTTCGGATGGCGAATGCGCGTGACGACGCGGCCGTTCATGATGCTGCCGATCGTGATGAACACGACGAGCGGCGTGATCACGAGCCCGGCCTCTCTCGGCGACATCCCGAAGCCGCCCTGGAACAGCAACGGCGCGTAGAACAGGAGCGAGAACATCGAGAAACCGGCGAGGATCGCGAGCACGAAGAGGGCCGACAGCGCGCGGTTGCCGAACATGTCGAACGGCAGAATCGGCTGCGCGCAGCGCTTTTCCCAGTGCCACAGGCCGATGCCCGCCGCGACCGCGACGACGAGCAGCAGCGACGCCCAGCTCGCGACGCCGTACTTCGGCAGCCATTCGACGAACAGTTGCAGCGCACCGAGCGACAGCGCGATCAACAGCGCGCCCGGCCAGTCGAGCCGCATCTTGCGGTCGTGCTCGACGTGGCGCAGGTGCGGCAGGTAGCGCCACACGAAGAACAGCGACAGGATGCCGATCGGCAGGTTCACATAGAACACCGAGCGCCAGCCGAACGACTGGGTCAGCACGCCGCCGAGCGACGGGCCGACCGCGTTCGCGATACCGAACGCCGAGCTCATCAGCACCTGCCAGCGCAGCCGCACGACGGAATCGGGAAACAGATCGGGAATGCACGCGAACGCGGTGCCGACCAGCATCCCGCCGCCGATTCCCTGCAGCCCGCGCGCGAGCACGAGATACAGCATGTCGTTGGCCATCCCGCACAGCACCGACGCGCCGGTAAACACGACGATCGACGCGATCACGAACGGCTTGCGGCCGTAATAGTCGCCGAGCCGGCCGAAGATCGGCACCGTGATCACGGAACTGAGCAGGTACGAGGTCGCGACCCACGCGTACAGGTCGAAGCCGCGGAGTTCGGCGACGATGGTCGGCAGCGCGGTGCCGACGACCGTCTGGTCCAGCGCGACCAGCATGGTGACGAACGAGATCCCGATCATCGCGAGCAGCGATTCGCGGAACGGCAGGACTTGCCCGCTCGAATGGTGGGCGGCGGTATGAACGGCCATTTTTTGTCGATGCAACTTTTGCCGGGTCAAATAATCTCAAAATTCTAGCATGCCGGAGTAATCTAGGCTGACGATAGGTTCAGGGCCTGTTCAGGCCAAGGAGAAAGATGGAACCGATTTCAATCACCCCTGCGACGGCGCTTTCGCCGGAGGATCGGGACGCGCTGCGGCGCGCGAAGCAGGTGCTGGAAAGCCCGTCGCTGACGATGAAGCTGACGGGCGTGCTCGGCGCGCCGGTCGAGAAAATGATCGCGCGGCTGCCGGACTTCGCGACCGGCAAGATCAACGACGCGACGCAGCTCGCGCTGCGCAAGTGCCTGAACATCGCGCTGCGCACGCTCGGCAAGCCACAGGCGCCGGACGCCGAGCCTGAAAAGCCCAGCAACCTGCTGCACAAGCTCGCGGTCGCGACGACCGGCGCGGCGGGCGGCGCGTTCGGCTTTCTCGCGCTGCCGGTCGAGCTGCCGGTCACGACCACGCTGATCTTCCGCTCGGTGTGCGACATCGCGCGCAGCGAGGGCGAGGACCTGACGTCGGTCGATACGCAGCTGCAATGCCTGGCCGTGCTGGGCATGGGCGGCAACCCGGACAAGCAGGAGGAAGACGCCGATCTCGGCTATTTCGTGCTGCGCGGCGCGCTCGCGCAGGCGATCTCGAAGGCGTCGTCGGACATCACCGCGAAAGGCATCGCCGCGCACAGCTCGGCGGCTGTCTTCAAGCTCGTGCAGACGGTGGCGTCGCGCTTCTCGGTGCAGGTGACCGAGCAGATGGCCGCGAAGTCGATCCCGGCGATCGGCGCCGTGCTCGGCGCGACCGTCAACACGCTGTTCATCGACCACTTCCAGCAGATGGCGCACGGCCACTTCACCGTGCGCCGGCTCGAACGCAAGTACGGCTCGGTGGCCGTCCAGGCCGCCTATCAGGCCATCGACGCCTCGCCCGCGCGCTGAACCGCACGTTCGACCGCGACGCGGCGCAGGAACGCGGCCGCGCGGTCGAGCGCGTCGCGCGCTTCCGGCACCATCGGCGCGTACAGTTGCCACACGTGCGGCATGTCGGGCCACACCTCAATTTCAACCTGAACGCCGGCCGCCTTTGCCTTCTCGGCGACGCGGCGCGAATCGTCGAGCAGCACCTCGGTGCTGCCGACCTGGATATACAGCGGCGGCAGGCCCGTGAAATCGGCGTAGAACGGCGACGCGTACGGATGCGTCGCCGGCGCGTCGCCGAGATACAGCTTCGCCGCCTTCGGCAGCGCCGCGGCCGCGAACATCGGGTCGACGCCGTCGTTGCTGCGCATCGTGCCGCCGGTGCCGGCCAGGTCCGTCCACGGCGAGAACAGGATCGCGCCGGCCGGCAGCGGCTCGCCGCGATCACGCAGCGCGACGAGCGTCGCGAGCGCGAGGCCGCCGCCCGCCGAATCGCCGCCGAACACGATCGACTCGGGCGGCGTGCCGAGCGCCAGCAGTTGCCGGTACGCGGCGAGCGCATCGTCGAGCGCGGCCGGGAAGCGGTTTTCGGGCGCGAGCCGGTAGTCGAGCGAGAACGAACGCACGCCCGCGCGCTTCGTCAGCCCGAACACCAGCGGCCGATGGGTTTTCGTCGAACAGAAGTAGTAACCGCCGCCGTGGAAATACAGCAGCGTGCGGCCCGGCCCGCGCCCCGCGGCCGCATCGGTGCGTTCGAGCCATTCGCCGCGCAGCGGCGCATCGCCAGCGCCATAGCACTGCCGCAGCCGGTAGCCCGACGGCGGGCGGCGCGGCACGAACATCCGCAGGTCGGTAAAGCGCCGGGCACGCGCGGGGTCGAGCACCTCGCGCGTGGTCTCCGGACGAAACTGCCAGCGCAGCAGCCAGCAGGCGAACTTGCTTTGCCAACTCATCGGACGCACTCCGTCATCACAGTGTGACGATGGTACGTTCAAACGTTCCCGCGTCGCTCGACAGGTGCCTCTACATCAAACGCCGGCGCTCAGTTCGCCGGCATCACCTGGCCGCGGATCTCGCCGGACGGGTGCTCCTTCGTATGGATGTTGAAGTACCACTTGCCGCCCATCAGGTCGGTGACCTGCTCGTCGGTGAGCGCCTTCGAACCCTTGATCGGACTCGCCAGTTCGTCCTTCGGAATCGGCACCTGCACGCCGGCGTTCTGGCCGACCGGCGCGGGCCCGTGGAAATGCGCGGCGGTGGCCGGGCCCGAGAGGTGTTCGTAAGTGACCGTCCACTGCAGCATGTGGGTGGCCGTGTCGTAGGTGGCGGCGACGGTGCCGGAGCCCTTGGTCGCCGTCGGCGGCACTTCGCTCGACGGCTGCAGACTGGCGGACAGGCGCACCGTTTCGGCGGCGGCGCTGCCGGCGGCCAGCACGCCCGCCAATAACGCGACCTGGAGCAAACGCAGCTTGAGCATGGATTCTCCTTGTACGACGTGGTACGCCGCGCGAGCGGCGGCGTCATCCCTGATGGTAGTCGATCGGCGCCCGGTCCGGCAGACTGCCGGAACCTGGAAGAGACCTTTGCAGCATGGCCTCTGAATCCGTGCGCGGCCTTTCGCTACACTTCGTTTCACAGTTGCTTGTTTCCTTCGTCCGAAGGAGTCTGCGAGTATTCACGCGGCCGCCCCGGCCGCGTTTTTTTGCGTGTCCCGAACGACACGCGGCATGCCGCACGCGGATTCCGCTTTTCCGTTCTCTCCATTACCAAGCAGCACGAAGCATTTCTCTTCGCGTACACCACGCGACCGACGCGCGTCCCGCCAGTCACCAGGACGAGCCAGCGTACCCGCATGTTGTCGCGATACGTGTAATACGTTATTGCGCCAACCCGGGTCGACACGTGTTTTCCTGCGCAGGAAAATGCTCGCGTGTTGTCGTGACTGGAAAGTGAACCGTGCCGGCCCGTCCCCCGATGCCCTGCCCGACCCGCCCCGTCCGTGTCCGTCCGCTGCTGGCGGGTCTCTGCTCCGTCGCCGCCCTTTACGGCGCGCCCGCCGACGCGCAGGAGTTCTCGCTGTTCACCGGCCCGCTGTGGGGCGGCGGGCAACGCACGTATTCGTGGGCGTTCGATTACCAGGAAGGCTTGAGCCCGCATACCGCGCTCGGCTTCACGTGGTACAACGAAGGGCATATTCCGAATCACCACCGCGACGGCCAGGCGGTGCAGTTCTGGGGCCGCGTGCCGCTCGAGAACCGCCGCCTGGTGCTGTCGGCCGGCGCGGGCCCGTATCGCTACTTCGACACGGTGCCGGCCGCCGAAGGCCGCGGGTATTCGAATACGCATGGCTGGGGCGTACTGATGAGCGTGCGCGCCGCGTACTACACGTCGCACCGCTGGATCGCGCAGCTTCAGGTCAACCGCGCGCACGTGTTCAGCGGGCCCGACACGACATCGGTGATGTTCGGTGTCGGCTACCAGCTCGATGCGCCCGACACGCCGGGCCCGCGCGACACCGCGCTGCCGCGCACCCGCAAGGTCACGCACAACGAAGTCACCGCGATGCTCGGCGAGACGATTCTGAACAGCCGCTCGTCGCCGTCGACGCTCGGCGGCAGCCTCGAATACCGGCGCGGCCTCACGCGTTCGATCGACTGGACCGCGACGTGGATGTACGAAGGCGCGAAGCAGGCGGTCCGCCGCAACGGCAT
>NZ_BCPP01000567.1:0-4712 GCF_016586125.1 Burkholderia sp. E168m23 | reverse complement strand
GTCGGCTCGCCGGCCACCGGCGCGCGCATCGCCGAGGCCGCCGCGCGCCGCGTGCTGCCCTGCGTGCTGGAGCTGGGCGGCAAGTCGGCCAATATCGTGTTCGCCGATGCCGACCTCAAGCGCGCCGCGCTGACCGCGCAGGCGGCGATCTTCGCCGGTGCGGGCCAGAGCTGCGTGGCCGGCTCGCGTCTGCTGGTGCAGCGCGCCGTCTACGACGAATTCGTCGCGATGGTGGCTGCGGGCGCGAAGAAGATCCGTGTCGGCGCGCCGCTCGACGAGGCGACCGAGGTGGGCCCGATCAACAATCGCAAGCAGTACGACCACGTGATGTCGATGATCGCGAACGGCGTGGCGGCGGGCGCCACGCTCGCCAGCGGCTCGGCCGAGCGCGTCGAGACGGGCCGCGGCGGCTACTTCGTCGCGCCCACCGTGCTGGCCGGCGTGTCGAACGCGATGGAGGTGGCGCGCACCGAGATCTTCGGGCCGGTGGTGGCCGCCATCCCGTTCGACACCGAGGAGGAGGCGATCGCAATCGCCAACGACACCGACTTCGGCCTGGCCGGCGCGGCGTGGACCACCGACGTGGCGCGCGCGCATCGCGTGGCCGCGCAGGTGAATGCCGGCACCTTCTGGGTCAACGGCTACAAGACCATCAACGTGGCGTCGCCGTTCGGCGGCTACGGCATGAGCGGCTACGGCCGCTCGAGCGGGGTCGAGGCGCTGTACGAATACACGCAGACCAAGAGCGTGTGGGTCGAGACGGCGGAAGCGCCGCCCACCGCGTTCGGTTATCTGTAATCACCGGTCCGCATGCGACGGCAGCCGGGCTTCAAGGGGAGATTCGTCATGGAACACGCACTGGGTATCGAGCGCCGCGAGCTGGGCGGCGCGGCCACCGCCAAGGTCCTGCTTTACGCGGCCGGCATTTTGCTGGTCGCCGAATGGATCGGCTCGTTCACGTTCAAGCTCGGACCGGGCAAGGTCGTGCTGCTGCCGATGATCTGGGCGCTGCTGCTCGGCGCCGCGGTGGGGCTGGCCAGCGCGCGCTGGAACAGCAGCGCGCGCCTGAGCGTGCCCGACCAGTTCTTCGCGGCCGCGATCCTGCAGCCGGCGCTGCTGCTGTTCGTCTCCAAGCTCGGGCTGATGGTGGGCAGCGCGCTGCCCAAGCTGGCGTCGGCGGGCTGGGCGCTGGCCTTCCAGGAATTCGGCCACTTCGTCGGCACCATCCTGCTCGGCCTGCCGCTCGCGTTGCTGCTCGGCATCAAGCGCGAGGCGATCGGCGCGACCTTCTCGGTGGGCCGCGAGCCGAGCCTGGCGATCATCGGCGAGAAGTACGGGATGGATTCGGCCGAGGGCCGCGGCGTGCTGGCCGAGTACCTGACCGGCACCGTGTTCGGCGCGGTGTTCATCGCCGTGTTCGCGGGTTTCGTGAGCAGCCTTGGCATCTTCGATCCGCTCGCGCTGGCGATGGGCTCGGGCGTCGGCTCGGGCAGCATGATGGCGGCCGCGTCGGGCGCGATCGCCGCGCAGCAGGACCCGGAGACGGCGAAATCGGTGCTCGCGTTCGCCGCGGCCAGCAACCTGATCACCACCACCATCGGTACCTACTTCACGCTGTTCATCTCGCTGCCGCTCGCAGTCTGGGGCTATCGCGTGCTGGAGCCGTTGATCGGCCGCACCACCAAGGCTTCGGCGCAGCCCGAGGCGGCCAGCCCGTCGCTGGGCGAGGTGCGGACCGAGGCGCCCGCGCTCGGCTACGGCGGCAAGCTGCTGGCCTGGATCGTGACGGCCGCGATGGCGCTGGTGTGCGACTGGATCGCCCACGGCACCACGCCGCTGGCGGGACTGCCGGGGATCGCGATCATGGTGGGCGCGACGATCGTCGGCGACGCGCTGGCGCGCGTGACGGGGCGGCGGATTCCGGCGGTCTGCTGGGTATCGGTGGTGGCGATGTTCCTGACCTCGCCGTGGTCCCCGTGGGCTTCGCAGATCGCCGCGCTCAGCTCGCACAACGATTTCCTCGGCGTGACCACGCCGATGCTGGTGTTCGCGGGGTTGTCGATCGCCAAGGACATCCCGGCCTTCCGCCGGCTCGGCTGGCGCATCGTGCTGGTGTCCTTCGTGGCCAATGCCGGCACCTTCATCGGCGCGACCCTGGTGGCGCAGCTGTTCCATATCTGACGTCTCGCGGCGCGGCGGCGGGCGGCATGGAGCGGCCCACCGCCACGCCACGCCGCGACGACCGCAAAAGTACTTCCCTCCGCATGAAACTGATCGATTCCATCGTCGCGCACGCCGACGAACTGACGGCGATCCGCCGCGATATCCATGCCCATCCCGAGGTGGGTTACGACGTGTTTCGCACCGCCGAACTCGTCGCCGAGCGGCTCGAGCAATGGGGTTACGCCGTCACGCGCGGCGTCGGCCGCACCGGCGTGGTCGGCACCTTGAAGCGCGGCGGCAGCGGGCGTGCGATCGGCCTGCGCGCCGACATGGATGCGCTGCCCGTGCAGGAGGCCAACACCTTCGCGCATCGTTCGACGGTGCCCGGCGCGATGCATGCGTGCGGCCACGACGGGCACACCACCATGCTGCTGGGGGCCGCGCGCCATCTGGCGCGGCACGGCGAGTTCGACGGCACCGTGCAGTTGTTCTTCCAGCCGGCCGAGGAAGCGGGCGGCGGCGCGCGCGCGATGATCGAGGACGGCCTGTTCGAGCGTTTCCCGGTGGATGCCGTGTTCGGGCTGCACAACTGGCCCGGCATCGCGGCTGGCGATTTCGCGGTGCGGCCGGGGCCGCTGATGGCCTCGACCAGCCTGTTCCGGATCGACTTGCGCGGGGCCGGCTGCCACGCGGCCATGCCGCACCTGGGCCGCGATCCGGTGTTCGCGGCGGGGCAGGTGCTGAGCGCCCTGCAGGGGATCGTCACGCGCAACCGCAATCCGATCGACGGCGCGGTGCTGTCGGTCACGCAGGTGCATGCGGGCGAGGCGATGAACGTGGTGCCGACCGATGCCTGGCTCGGCGGCACGGTGCGGACCTTCTCCGATGCGACGCTCGACCTGATCGAGACGCGCATGCGCGCCGTGGTGGCCGCGACGGCCGCGGCCTTCGATTGCGAGAGCGAGGTGGATTTCCAGCGCCAGTATCCGGCTACCGTGAACGATGCCGAACAGACAGCAGTGGCGGTAGCGGTGATGCGCGAGCTGGTGGGCGACGCGCATGTGAACGCGGCCGTCGATCCGACCATGGCGGCGGAGGATTTCTCGTTCATGCTGCGCGAGAAGCCGGGTTGTTATGCGTTCCTCGGGAATGGGGTGGGCGATCATCGCGTGCACGGGCATGGCGGCGGGCCTTGCCTGCTGCATAACGCCAGTTACGACTTCAACGATGCATTGTTGCCGGTGGGAGCGAGTTATTTCGTGAGGCTGGTGGAGCGGGTTCTGGCGCGGTAGGGAGATGGTGCTGGCATACTCTGACGCGTTCCGACCAATCTTGCAGGGGCAAACGCGTGATGCGCGTCGATCAGCCGGCCTTTCTGGGTTCTCTTTTTCTGGCGCGTCTTGCAGACCAGATGCTGCTCTTCCTGGTACCGCTCGTCGTCTTTCAGGTCACCCAGAAAGCGACGTGGTCCGGGCTCGCTTTTTTCATCGAAACGCTCCCGCGATTCATTGCCTTCCCGATCTGCGGTGCACTGAGCGACCGCGTGTCGCCGATTCGCGTGCTGCGAACGAGCCAGGCCAGCCGGGCCGTCGCCTGTTTGATCGGCATCGTCGGCTATGTCGCCTGGAGCGGAATCGGCTGGCTGATCGCGCTGTCCGCCGTATGCGGCGTACTCACGAGCCAGGGTCTCGTCGCCCGGGAGGTGCTGCTGCCGCAGATTTTTCCGCTGCAGCGCTTCGAGAAAGTGCTGGCCCATACGCAGCTCGCCGATCAGTCGGGCGTCGTGCTCGGGCCGATCGTCGCGGCGGCGCTGCTGGGCTTCCGTACCTGGGAGTGGGGCGTCGCTTGCGCGGCGCTACTGTTCGTCGTGGCGGATCTGTTGGCGTTCGTATGGCAACGCACCAGCACGGCGCGCATCGCGCGTCCCGAGCACGCGGTGGGGCCGTGGTATGCGCCGTTCGGCGTCGCGCTGACGCATGTCCTCACGCTGCCGGGGCTCTCGCGGCTCGTCCTGCTCGCGGCGGCGGAAAACCTCGTGATCGGGACGACACTGGCGACGTCGGCTGCGATGGTCACCGGTACGTTTCGGCAGTCGGGCGGTTTCTATGCGGGGCTGCAGGTCGCGGGCGCCGTCGCGACGGTCGTGATCCTGTTGTTCGTCGCGCGTATCGAGGTGTCGCGCGTGCGGCTCGGCATCGTCGCATTCGTCGCGATCGCGGCCGGCGGCCTCGTGATGGGCCTGTCGGGTTCGATTGCGATGTACGTTGCCGGTTTCCTGATGGTCATCGGTTTCGACAAGATGTTCAACGTGTACATCCGCAGCGCACGGCAGGCGATCATCCCCCCTCGGGACTATGGCAAGACGACGGGCGTCATCGTCCTGCTGAACAACGCGACGCAGCCGCTTGCCGGGCTGCTCGTGGGGCTCTTCTCCGGCCGCGGGCGCGTGGCGCTCGTCGTGACGCTGACGTCGATCGGCATGGCGATACTGGGTGGCGCGATCGTTGCCCTCGGCGCGGCGCGGACGCGATCGGCCGCGCGTGTTTCGG
>NZ_BCPP01000566.1:0-4716 GCF_016586125.1 Burkholderia sp. E168m23 | reverse complement strand
TTCTCGAACGACACGTATTCGGCGAGCGCCTCGGCCATCGCGGGGCTCACGTACTTGCGGCCGGCCGCGACCTGCTGGATCGCGCCGATCATCTGCGCGGCGTTGACCGTCTTCGACAGGTAGCCGGCCGCGCCGGCCTTCAGCGCGCGCACCGCGTACTGATCCTCGCGATACATCGAGAACATCAGCACCGGCGTGCGCGTCAGCTTGCGCTTGAGGCGCTTGAGCACCTCGATGCCGTTCGTGTCGGGCAGCGAGATGTCGAGCAGGATCACGTCGAATTCCTGCTTGTCGACGGCGGCCATCGCATCGCCGCCGTTCTCGGCCTCGGTCACGTCGCGGGCGACGCCGCGGTCGATCAGCAACTGGCGGATCCCTTGCCGGACGATCGCGTGATCGTCCACGAGCAGGATGTTCAGGCTCATCGCGACCTCACGAAAGCGACGTGCGGCGTGCCGCGACGGGCGCCGCCAGCAGCGAAGCCCACGCGAAGCGCGCGGTGACGCGCGTGCCGCGGCCGGTTGCCGGCGTGGCCGTCTCGAAGCTGCCGCCGAACGCCTCGCAGCGCGCGCGCATGCCGGCGAGGCCGTAGCCGCTGCGGCGATTGCGCGCGAAACCGGTCCCATCGTCGGTAACGCTCAGCGACAGGTGCGTGCCGTCGGTGACGATCCGCACGTCGACCGACGTCGCGCGGGCGTGCTTCGCGACGTTCGACAGCGCTTCCTGCGCGACGCGGAACACCGCGAGCGCACTGGCGCCGGCGAGCTGCGTCAGGCGGGCGTCGGCCGCGCACACGAAGCTCGTGCGCAGGCCGGTGCGGGCCGCATGCGTGTCGATCCACGACGACAGCGCGCCGACCACGCCCGCGTCGAGCGCCGGCGTGTCGCGCTCGTCGATGAGCCGGCGATTCGCGTCGGTCGCGGCGTCGAGCGCCTGCTGCGCCAGCGCCAGCGCGCGCAGGCAGCCTTCCGGCGCATCGGCCGGCAGCCACGTTTGAACGTTTGCGAGCGCGAATCGGGCAGCGGTCAGTTCGGCGCCGAGCCCGTCGTGCAGCTCGCCGGCCAGATGGCGGCGGGCCGCTTCGTCGGCGGCGAGAAGCTGGGCGGAAAGTGCCGCGATCCGCGCGGCGGACGCGTCGCGTTTCGACGCGGCGTCGGCCATGGGCGGAGTAGCAGCGCAGCCAGGCATGCGCTGCCGCGACGGGAACGGGGCGTGGGCGCCCAAGGGCGCGTTAAGCGACGTATCCATGACTCTCCCTGCTGTCAGAAAGCGGTTCAGACACCGGCTGGCTGCGTGGACCGGCTGCCGTTTCGATGACGGTCGCCGCCAGAGAATCGCTCCATGCCGAGGTAACAAAAGTTACGTCTTGTAACACTTTCATCCGACCCTTCCACTGTCATCCGAACGGCAACCACGCGGGCCGAATAATATCTCAAAATTTCTGAAAAGGTCATGTCGGACGGACATTTAAGGGTAAATGTGAATAATCGGAATGAAGGTGTTGTAGGAAAAACACTGACACCCGAGCGCCGGGCGACGACGTATCCAAATGTAACTATTTGAGATGGAATGGTCCCAGTTTGTTACGAATTCGCCAAGTCCGGACGAAAAAAAACCGGAGCTTTTGCTCCGGTTCTTGATGCGGCACAAATTCGGGGGCGGATCAGTCCACGAACGCGCGCTCGATCACGTAGTGGCCCGGCGCGCTGTTCTTGCCTTCGACGAGGCCGGCCTGCTTCAGCAGTTCGGTCGTGTCCTTCAGCATCGCGGTGCTGCCGCACAGCATCACGCGGTCGTTTTCCGGCGAGAACGCCGGCACGCCGAGATCCGTGAACAGCTTGCCCGTCGCGATCAGGTCGGTGATCCGGCCTTCGTTGTCGAACGCTTCGCGCGTGACCGTCGGGTAGTAGACGAGCTTTTCCTTGATGATGTCGCCCAGGTACTCGTGGCCCGGCAGGTCGTGCTTGATGTAGTCCATGTACGCGAGCTCGCCCTTCAGGCGGCACGTGTGGGTCAGGATCACCTTGTCGAAGCGGTCGTAGATGTCCGGATCGCGGATGATCGACATGAACGGCGCGAGGCCCGTGCCCGTCGACAGCATCCACAGCGTCTTGCCCGGCAGCAGGTTGTCGGCGATCAGCGTGCCCGTCGGCTTCTTGCCGATCAGCACCGTGTCGCCCACCTTCAGGTGCTGCAGGCGCGACGTCAGCGGGCCGTCCTGCACCTTGATGCTGAAGAATTCGAGATGCTCTTCGTAGTTCGGGCTGACGATCGAGTAGGCGCGCGCGAGCGGCTTGCCGTCGACTTCGAGGCCGACCATCGTGAATTCGCCGTTGTTGAAGCGCAGGCTCGCCTCGCGGGTGCAGGTGAAGCTGAAAAGCGTGTCGGTCCAGTGATGGACGGATTGGACGGTGGCGGTGTCGTATTTGCTCATGGCTTTGAAAACGGACGCGCGTAGCGGACGCGTGTAACGGGCCCAAAAACGGGCAAAAAACCGAGTGCGACGGCCCGATCGCGGATCGGCCGGCCGGCGCGTCGGACACGCGCCCTCTCGATGACAGACGTTTGAGTAACTCGTTATTTTACCCTGCTTGGGGCAGATGCGGGCTTGACCCGGGCGGCTGCGCGGATTTGGCGCAACGTATTCTTTCAGAGAGCTTTCGGTGATTGTCCGCGCGTTGTCGCGCCGACGCCGACGCGTTTCAGCGGCGGCGTGACCGGCGGCGGCGCCGGCCGGCGGCGTTACTGCGGATCGAGGCGCAGGCGTGCGATGTACGGCAGGTGGTCCGACAGCCACGCGGCTTCGCCGGACGGCGCGCGCCACTCGAGCGGCGTCAGCCCGCGCACGAACATCTTGTCGAGCGCGAGCGCCGGCGAGAACGCGGGGAACGTGCGGCCCGACTCGCCGAGCAGCGTCGCGACCTCGGACAGCCCGATCTCGCCGAACAGCGCGACCGAGTCGTTGCGCCAGTCGTTGAAGTCGCCGGCGAGCATCAGCGGGCCGTCGCCCGCATTGCGGACGATCCAGTGCGCGATCCAGTGCATCTGGCGCAGGCGAGCGGCGCGCGTGAGCGCGAGGTGCGCGCACAGCAGCGTGACCGGGCGTGCGCCCGCGAGCGTCGCACGCGCGACCAGCAGCCCGCGCCGCTCGAAGCGGTGCGCGGAGATGTCCCAACGGCCGCCGAGGTCGAGCGGATGCGGCGACAGGATCGCGTTGCCGTGCCGCCACGACGGCTTGAACACGTTCGGCCCGAGCGCGATCTGCCAGTCGAGCGCCTGCGCGATCTCGGTGGCCTGGCAATGCCACACGTCGTCGACCGTATCGTCCATCGGCGCGCCGAAGCCCGGGGCGAGCATCGGGCGCGGCATGCGGCGCGCCATCGCTTCCTGCAGGAAATACACGTCCGCGTGGGTCGACTGCATCCAGTCGCGCATCGCGTTCCAGGCGGTGAAGCCGAGCGGCGAGCGGCCCTTGTGCAGGTTCCAGCTGACCGCGGTGATTTCGTCGGGCGCGGCGTGCGGCTCGGCGAACGGCAGGGACAGGGCGTCGGCGGACATGACGCTCAGTCCTTCGCGACGTGCGCGCGCACGCGGTACACGAGATGCGGATGCTGCTCGACGAGCGTCCAGTCGGTCCAGGCGTCGCCGCCGACCGCCAGGCCGGGGTGGCTCGCGACGATCTGCCGCGGCGACGCGGGCACGCACGGATCGCTGCGCGTCGCGTTTTCGTCGTCGAGCGTTTCCTGCACGTCGAGCCCGAGCGACACGGTGTTCGCGTTGGCGTCGACGGCGAGCGGGGCGACCGTCACCGAGCGCGAGCGCTCGGTCGGCACGACGCGCGCGGCATTGCCGCAGCCCACCGGTACGGACGACGGATAGCGATGGGTATCGGTGCGGGACTGGCCCACGGTGGTGTTTTGCTGGAACGTGTCGATCGTCTGACCGTCGCGCACCACCTGGATTTCCCATGCGACGACGGCCGGCGCGGGGCTCTGCGCATGGGCGGCGAGCACGACGCTCGCAAGCAGGACGGCCAGGCCGTGTTTCAGCATGAAACGTCTCCGGAAACGCGGGATAGCGGGGAACGGACGCACATCTTACGCCCGATCGATTTCGGTCGTGATGTGACAGGACGCGCCGCGACAGGTTCGCAGCACGATGCGGTCCTGCTCGACAGGTAAGGCCGCGTCATGCGTTTTCAAGCGAAAAAGCGCGTGAACTCGGCGACGCTGGCGCGCTCGGTGACGAGGCGGTTCTCGATCGCGTCGGGGTCCGCATGGCCGAGCGACATGCCGCAGACGAGCTGCTCGTTGGCCGGAATGTCGAGGTGTTCGGCGACGATCCGGTGAAACGGCACGAACGCGGCCTGCGGGCAGGTGTCGAGGCCGCGGGCGCGCGCGGCCGTCATCACGCCTTGCAGGAACATCCCGCAGTCGAGCCAGGCCCCTAACGTCATCACGCGGTCGAGCGTGAAGAACAATGCGACCGGCGCATCGAAGAAACGGAAATTGCGCGCGTGCTGTGCATGCATGCGCGCCTTCTCGTCGCGGCCGATGTTCAACAGGCCGTACAGGTCCCAGCCGACCTTGCGACGCCGGTCGACATACGGCGACACCCATTCGCGCGGGTAGTAGTCGTATTCGGCGACGTATTTCTCGTCGCGCGCGGGATCGTCGTAGGCCGCGGTGAGCGCGGCGGCGAGCGCGTCGCGCGTGG
>NZ_BCPP01000565.1:0-4722 GCF_016586125.1 Burkholderia sp. E168m23 | reverse complement strand
CATCCGAAGGGCTGACGGTCGAGCAACCGAAGCTGCTGCGCAGCTGGGCGCAGCTCGTCGAAGCGTTCTTGTCCGGCCAGGTCAACGTCGTGCACCTGCTGTCGCCGATGACGCTGTGGGCACGCTACGGCAGCCGCGCGCCGGCGAAGGTGGTCGCGTGGAACCACGTGAACGGCTCCGGGCTGACGGTCGCGCCCGACATCGATTCGCTGCGCGATCTCGGCGGCAAGACCGTCGCGATTCCATTCTGGTACTCGATTCACAACGTCGTACTGCAGGACCTGCTGCGCCAGCAGGGGCTTACGCCGGTGCTCAAGCGGCGCGGCACGCCCGCGGCGAACGAGGTCAACCTGGTCGTGATGGCGCCGTCGGACATGCTGCCCGCGCTCGCCGCGCGCCAGATCGCCGGGTACATCGTCGCGGAGCCGTTCAACGCGACCGCGGAATTGATGAAGATCGGCAAGATCCTGCGCTTCACCGGCGACGTGTGGAAGAACCATGCGTGCTGCGTCGTGTTCATGCACGAGAACGATCTGACGCAGCGCCCCGCGTGGTCGCAAAAGGTCGTCAACGCGATCGTGAAGGCGCAGCTCTGGGGGCGCGCGCATCCGCAGGAAACCGCGCAACTGCTGTCGAAGGACGGCACGCACCGCTATTCGCCGCATACACTCGCGTCGCTCGATCGCGTGCTGGTGCCGTCGGCGTCGCTGGCCGACACCTATCGGGCGAGCGGCGCGATCCGTCATGCCGACTGGCACGCGAAGCGGATCGACTTCCAGCCGTATCCGTTCCCGAGCTATACCGAGGCGCTGGTTCAGCGGCTGAAGCGGACGGTGGTCGACGGCGACAGCACCTTCCTCGCATCGCTCGACCCGGCGTTCGCGGCCCGCGATCTCGTCGACGACCGGTTCGTGCGCAAGAGCATCGACGCGGTCGGTGGCTTGGCCGCGTTCGGCCAATCGGGCGCGTTCCAGCGCGAGGAGATCATCGTTGTCTGACGCGCTCGCCACCCGTCGCTCGTCCGCACCCGACACGCGCCGGGCCGGCGGCGCCCGCTACCCGGCACGCGTTGCCGCGGGCTGGCTCGGCGTGGCCGGGCTCGTGGCGACGGTCGCCGTCTGGTGGGCCGCGATCCACCTGTTGACCGAGCCCGGCTCACTTGGCCGGCAGTTCGCGCCGGACAGCGCGTTCGCGAGCCTGCGCGCGCTGTGTGCGGACGATCAGCTGCTCGAACACGCGCTCGTCAGCCTGCGACGCATCGGCGTCGGGCTCGGCACGGCGCTGCTGATCGGCGTCCCGCTCGGCCTGTTGCTCGGCCGCGTGCGATGGGTCGAGCGGATGCTGTCGCCGACGTTCCAGTTCCTGCGCATGGTGTCACCGTTGTCGTGGATGCCGCTCGCGGTCATGTCGTTCGGCATCGGCGACCGCGCGATCTACTTCCTGCTCGGGTTCGCCGCGCTGTGGCCGGTGCTGATGAGCACGGCCGCCGGCGTCACGCAGATCGACCGGCGCTGGCTGCAGCTCGGCGCGAGCCTCGCGGCCACCCGCCGCGAGTTGCTGGTCCATATCGTGCTGCCCGCGATCGCGGGGCCGCTGCTCAACGGCATCCGGCTCGCGATCGGCATTCTGTGGATCGTGCTGGTGCCGGCCGAGATGCTCGGCGTCAATGCGGGCCTCGGCTACCTGATCCTCGATACGCGCGACCGGCTCGCGTATTCTGAACTGACGGCGGTGATCGTCGTGATCGGCGCGCTCGGCTTCACGCTCGACGGCATCGCGCGGGTGTTGACCCGCGCGCTGCTGGCGTCCGACCGCTAGCACCGCCATGGAGACAGGCAGCGCTCGGGCGGACCGTTTGCCGTGGGCGGCTCAATTCCACGCATGCCGCGCCGGGCGGGCGCCGTTCAGGTAGTAGTTGCCGACGAGGTGATATTTCCAGCGCACCGGATCGTGCAGCGTATGCGTGCGCGCGTTGCGCCAATGCCGGTCGAGATTGTGCTCCGCGAGCGTCGACTGCGTGCCGGCCAGCTCGAACAGCTTCTCGCCGGCGAGCAGCGCGACCTCGGTCGTCAGCACCTTCGCTTCGCCGACCGCGACGGACGCCCGTGCGACGTCGTCCTCGGTCACGTCGCCCTTGGCCGTGATCTCGTCGAGCGTGCGCGCCGCACGTTCGAGCAACGCGTCGGCCGCATGCAGCTGGATGTGCAGGCGGCCGATTTCGCGAATCGTCAGCGGATCGTCGACCGCCCGCTCGACGCCGCTGTCGACCCACGGCCGCGTGCGGGTCCGCACGAACGCGAGCGTATCGTCGATGGCCGCCTTCGCGATGCCCGCGTCGATCGCCGCCTGGATGATCTGCGACAGCGGGCCGTTGAGCGTCGGCACGTCCGACACGCGCTGCGCGGGCAGCACGTGCGACGCCGGGATGCGCACCGCGTCGAGCACGACCGTGCCGCTCGCGGTCGTGCGCTGGCCGAATCCCGACCAGTCGTCGATCACGGTCAGCCCCGGCGTCGGTTGCGGCACGTACGCGAGCCAGGCCTGCTGCGCGTCGTCGAGCCCGAGCACCGGCACGTAATGCGCGAACAGCGCGCCGGTCGAGTAGAACTTCGTGCCGTCGACCACATAGTCGTCGCCGTCGCGGCGCACGCGCGTCTTCAGGTCGAGCACGTGCTTCGTGCCCTTCTCCGAGAACCCGTTGCCGAACCGCTTGCCGCTCAGCACTTCGGCGAAGAAATGACGCTTTTGCGCATCGGTGCCGACGAGCGTGATCACGTCGATCAGCCCGAAATGATTCTGCGGAAGCTGCCCGAGCGACGCATCGGCCGCGGCGATGATCTTGATCACCTCGGTGAGCGTCACGTGCGACACGCCTGCGCCGCCGTATGCCTTCGGCACCGTGATCGCCCACAGCCCCGATTGCGAAAACCATTCGATTTCCTCGCGCGGCAGGCGGCGATCGCGATCGCGCTCGGCAGCCCCTTGCGCGAGGCGTTGCGCCAGCGCATGCGCGACCGCGATCGCTTCCGCATCGTCCGCGATCACGCGGGCCACCTGCGGTCGTGCATCGGCCGGCCGCTCCTGAATCGTCGCGCTCGTGTCTGACATCGGGCTCTCCTGTCGAATGGCGAAAGCATTCAATCTAGCAGCGCCGCGCGGGCCGGAAAACCGAGCGATTCTCGGAACGATATTCCTTTGGAGAACAAACGACGTCGATCCCGACGCAGGTGAATCGGCGTTTCGACGTCGCAACGGATGCATGAACGTCGATGCGTCCCCGCGCGGTTGCGGACGCAGTCTCGGTCGCAGCGCTGTAATACGCAGCGACGATAACGATCCGAGAATCCGTTATTGGAACGCTCGCGTCGCGCTTCCTATACTGGGCTCCCGGCGCACGCCCTTCGAGGAAACCCGCATGACTTCGTCGCACGCAGCTCCCGACCTTTCCACCGGTACCGATTACGATGCGCTCGCGAGCCGGTTCCGGCCGATCTTCGAGCGTATCGCCGCCGGCACCGCCGAGCGCGAACGCAACCGTGAACTCCCGCACGAGGCGATCGGCTGGCTGAAGTCGGCCGGCTTCGGCGCAATCCGGCTGCCGGCGAGCGCCGGCGGCGCGGGCGCATCGCTGCCGCAGTTGTTCCGGCTGCTGACCGAGCTGGCCGCCGCCGATTCCAATTTGCCGCAGGCGCTGCGTGGGCATTTCGCGTTCGTCGAGGATTGGCTGAACGCGCCGGCCGGGCCGCAGCGCACGACCTGGTTCGACCGCTTCGCGAGCGGCCAGCTCGTCGGCAATGCGTGGTCGGAAGCCGGCGACGTGCCGCTCGGCCAGACCGTTACCAAGGTGTCGGAGCAGAACGGCCGGCTCGTGCTGAACGGCCGGAAGTTCTACAGCACCGGCAGCCTGTTCGCCGACTGGATCGACGTGTTCGCGCAGCGCGCGCACGACGGCAGCGACGTGATCGTCGCCGTCGCGACCGCGCAGCCGGGCGTGATCCGTGAGGACGACTGGGACGGCTTCGGCCAGACCACCACCGGCAGCGGCACGACGCGTTTCGAGAATGCGACGATCGACGCGGACAACGTGATCGATTTCGCGCGCCGCTTCAAGTACCAGACCGCGTTCTACCAGCTGTTCCACGTCGCGACGCTGGCCGGCATCGGCCACGCGATCGTGCGCGACGCGGGCGAGCTCGTGCGCAACCGCACGCGCGTGTACAGCCACGGCAATGCGCCGCGTGCGGGTGACGATGCGCAGCTGCAGCAGGTGATCGGCGAGATCGCGTCATGGGCGTACGCGGCCGACGCGCTCGCACTGCGTGCCGCACAGCCGCTTCAGCACGCGTACGAAGCGCGCTTCGGCGGCGACGAAGCGGCCGAGCAGGCCGCGAACGTCGCGGCCGAAATCGAATCCGCGCAGAGCCAGCTCGTCGTGTCCGAACTCGTGCTGCGCGCGGCGACGCGCCTGTTCGACGCGCTCGGCGCGTCGGCCACCCGCAGCACGACCGCGCTCGATCGCCACTGGCGCAACGCGCGCACGGTGTCGTCGCACAATCCGCTCGTGTACAAGGCGCGCATCGTCGGTGACTGGATCATCAACGGCCGCACGCCGCCGTTCGTCTGGCGCGTCGGCAACGGGGCGGACGCCAACGCGGGTGCCGGTGCGGGAACGGGGGCCGCGCAATGAGCAAGACGATCCGCTTCAACGCATTCGAGATGAAC